>DATBLU010000221.1:0-2839 GCA_036555205.1 Candidatus Deferrimicrobiaceae bacterium | reverse complement strand
CTGCGTCCCCTGGATGGGATATCCCAGCGGATGCCCTCCCCAGTACGATTCGTGGAAGAAGTCGTGCAGGTAGTCCTCGGGGTTGTCCTCCACCATGAGGATCTCCTGCAGAATGACGCCCTTCTCGCGCTCCATCTCCTCCCCGTCGAACCGGGAGTTGAGGAAGATGTCGCAGAGAAGGTCCGCGGCCAGGGGGAAGTCCTTCGAAAGGACCTTCGCGAAGAAGAAAGTGTATTCCCGATCGGTGTACGCGTTCATCGAGCCGCCGACCGACTCGATCTCGCGCGATATGTCGATCGCCTTCCGGCGGGCGGTCCCCTTGAAAAGCATGTGCTCGATGAAGTGGGAGATGCCGTTGTCCTGCGGGGACTCCGCCCGGGAACCGGCGGAAACCCAGATCCCCACCGTCGCCGAGCGAAGGTAGGGAACCTCCTCGCTTATGATCGTGACGCCGCTGTCGAGGACTGTTCTGCCGACCGTCATCGGTAGGGCCGTCAGCGCCGGCCTCTCCGGCCCCCGTGCTCACGGTCCTTGTCGCGCGGCGGGCGCTCGCCCTGCCCCGTCCGCTCCCCGCGCTGCTCGCCGCCGCGCCCTTCCGTATCGCCCGGCCCTGCGAACGCCGTGGGGGGGAACTCCCCCTCCTTCTCGAACTCCTTGTGGGAGAGCCTGATCTTGCCGTCGCGGTCGACCTCCAGGACGCTCACGGTGACGGTGTCGCCTTCCTTGAAGCAGTCGGAGACCGACCGGATCCGCTTCTTGGAGATCTGCGATACGTGCAGGAGCCCGTCGGTACCCGGGAAAAGCTCCACGAACGCGCCGAATTCCATGATCTTGCGCACCCTTCCCTCGTAGACCTTGCCTACCTGCGCCTCCTGGACGATGCCCTCTATGATCGAGATCGCAGCCTTGGCCGCCGCGGCGTCGACGGCGGCTATCTTCACCGTTCCGTCGTCCTCGATGTCGATCTTCACCCCGGTCTGTTCCTGTATTCCGCGGATGACCTTGCCTCCCGGGCCTATGATCTCCCTGATCTTGTCGGTCTTCACGTTCATGACGTAGATGCGCGGCGCGAACGGCGACAGCTCGGGGCGGTGGCTGTCCAGGGTCGAGTTCATCCTGTCCAGGATGTGCATCCGCCCTTCCCTGGCCTGCCGCAGAGCGGACATCAGTATGTCACGGCTCACGCCCCCGATCTTTATGTCCATCTGGATGGCGGTCACCCCCTTCGACGTCCCGGCCACCTTGAAGTCCATGTCTCCCAGATGGTCCTCGTCGCCGAGTATGTCGGACAGGACGGCGACCCGGTCCCCCTCCTTGATAAGCCCCATGGCGATGCCCGACACCGCGCCGGTGGTGGGTATGCCGGCGTCCATCATGGCCAGTGAGGCGCCGCATACGGTGGCCATGGAGGAGGAGCCGTTGGACTCGAGGACTTCCGAAACGATGCGGACGGTGTAGGGGAACTCCAGCTCCCCCGGGAGCACCTTGGTCACTGCCCTTTCGGCCAGCGCGCCATGGCCGACTTCGCGGCGGGCGGGGGCGCGCAGCATCTTCACCTCCCCGACGCTGAACGGCGGAAAATTGTAATGAAGCATGAACGACTTGGTCGAATCGCCGAGCAGGGAATCGATCCTCTGCTCGTCCTGGGTGGTTCCGAGCGTCGCCGTGACCAGCACCTGGGTCTCCCCGCGCGTGAAAATCGCGGAGCCGTGCGTGCGGGGCAGCACGCCCACCCGCGAATCTATCTGCCGGACGTCGGTAAGGCCCCGGCCGTCGATTCGCCGTCCCGTTTCGAGTATCTTTCCGCGGACGATCCGCTTTTCCACGTTCTTGAAGGCGTCGCCGATGAGCGCCGCCTTCTCCGCCCTCTCCTCCTCCGTGAAGGAGTTCCGGACGGACTCCGCGATCTCGTCCACTCTTTTGCGGCGCTCCTGCTTGGCCTGGATGTCGTAAGCCGCCCGAAGTTCGTTCTCGGCGATTTTCTGGATCCTGCCCAGCTCTTCGGAGGACAGCTCCTTTTTCTCGAATACGCGCTTGGGCTTGCCTATCTCCTCCCTCATGCGCTCCTGCATTTCGAGGATCGGCCGGAGCGAATCGTGGGCGAACAGTATGGCGTCCAGGACTTCCTCTTCCGGGACCTCGCCGGCCTCTCCCTCCACCATCAGGATCGCGTCGCGGCTGCCGGCCACGAATATGTTCAGGTCGCTGCGCGAAAGGTCGGGAATGAGGGGATTGATGACGAGCTTCCCGTCTATCCTCCCCACGCGCGCGCCGGCGATCGGCCCGTTGAACGGCAGGTCGGAGAGGGTCAGCGCCGCGGAGGCGCCTATCATCGCCAATACGCCGGTGTCGTTTTCCTTGTCAGCCGACAGGACCGTGGCGATCACCTGGGTCTCGTTGTAGAACCCTTTGGGGAACAGCGGGCGGATCGGACGGTCGATGAGCCTCGACGTCAGTACTTCGTATTCCGAGAGCCTGCCTTCGCGCTTGAAGAAGCCGCCGGGGATCTTTCCCACGGCGAACGTTTTTTCCACGTAATCCACTACAAGGGGGAGGAAATCTATGCCCTGCCTGGGAGTCTCGGTACCGCAGGCCGTCACGAGGACGACCGAGTCGCCGTACTGGACGACCACGGAGCCGCCCGCCTGCTTGGCCACCACGCCGGTCTCGATGCCGAGTTTCCTGCCCGCCACTTCCATTTCGTACACGTGTCCCAATTTATTTGTATTCCCTTCTTGTGCCGCTTCTGCGGCAACGATGATTTGGATGTCGTTCGTTTCCCGAATTACTTGCGCAGGCCCAGAGCTTCCACCACCGCCTTGTACCGCAGCGATTCCTT
>DATBLU010000337.1:0-2651 GCA_036555205.1 Candidatus Deferrimicrobiaceae bacterium | reverse complement strand
ATTCCAGACCAATACTATCAGGGATAGAACGAGGCAGGCCTTGCCGCTAGATGGCCCCCCTGTCATGTCCGCGCCTGGACCTCCAGAGCTTGTACCTTATGCTGTCGACCAGGGCCTGCCAGGACGCCTCGATGATGTTGTGCGAGACTCCGACGGTACCCCAGGTGCTGTCCTTGTCCCCGGACTGTATCAAGACCCGTACCGAGGAGCCGGTCCCCCCGGCGTTTATCACCCGCACCTTGTAGTCGAGCAATTTGACCTCGGCGAGCTCCGGGTAGAATTTCTCGAGGGCCTTGCGCAGGGCGTTGTCCATGGCGTTCACGGGGCCGTTCCCCAGCGCTGCCGTATGCTCCACCCGCCCGTCGACTTCGACCATTATGGTCGCCTCGGCTACCGGGTGCTGCTTCTCGGTGCGCTTCTCGTCTATCACCCGGAAGCCCTTGAGCTCGAAGAACTGCTCGTTCTCCCCCATGGCCCGAAGGACCAGGAGCTCGAACGACGCCTCGGCACCCTCGAACTGGTACCCCTTGTGCTCCAGCTCCTTTATCTGGTCGAGGATCTTTTCCGCCTCCGGGTCGCCCGACTTGAACTTGAGCCCCTTCTCCTGGATCTTCGCGACGATGTTGCTGCGGCCGGAGAGGTCGGAGATGAGCACGCGGCGCCGGTTGCCTACAAGCTCGGGGTCGATGTGCTCGTATGTCCCGGGATTGCGGCGGATGGCCGAGACGTGCATCCCCCCCTTGTGCGCGAAGGCGGCGTTGCCGACGAACGGCTGATGGAGCCTTTTCCCCACGTTTGCGATCTCGGCCACGTACCCCGAAAGCTCCGAGAGCCTTTTAAGCCGCCCCTCGGGCAGGACTTCCCTTCCCATTTTCAGGTGCAGGCAGGGGATGATCGAGCAGAGGTTTGCGTTCCCGCACCTCTCCCCGTACCCGTTGATCGTCCCCTGTATCTGGGTGGCGCCGTTTTCGACGGCGGCAAGCGTCGTGGCCACGGCCATTTCGGAGTCGTTATGCGTATGAATTCCGAGCGGGAGTGCGGTCGTTTTCCGTACCTCGCGCACGATACGCGCGACGTCTACAGGGAGCGACCCGCCGTTGGTGTCGCACAGTACGAGCCAGTCCGCCCCCCCGTCGGCGGCCGCCTCGAGCGCCTTCAGGGCGTACTTGCGGTTGCGAGTGTACCCGTCGAAGAAATGCTCGGCGTCGAACATGACCTGCTCGGAGCGTTTTTTCAAAAATTCGACGGTCTCCCTGATCGCCTTGAGGTTCTCGTCCAGGGTCGTGCGCAGCGCCTCGGTCACGTGGAAGTCCCAGGATTTCCCCACAACGGTGATGACCGGCGTCTCCGCCGAGAGGAGCGCCTTCATGTTGGCGTCCTCCTCCACCTTCTTCCCGACGCGGCGCGTCATCCCGAACGCGCACAGCTTTGCGTTCTTCAAGGGGAGCCTCTTCGCGTACTCGAAGAACTCCTTGTCCTTCGGGTTGGACCCGGGGTAGCCGCCCTCGATGAAGTGGATCCCGAATTCGTCCAGCTTCTCCGTGATGGTTATCTTGTCCATCACGGATAGCGATATCTCCTCCGCCTGCGTTCCGTCCCGCAGCGTGGTGTCGTACAGGTAAATTTTCTTCATGCGCCTATGCCTCGACCGGCTTCCCCAGCCCGAAGGAGTTGTGGAGCACACGCACCGCCAGCTCGGTGTACTTCTCCTCGATGAGGCAGGAGATCTTTATCTCCGAAGTGGTGATGCCGAGTATGTTGATCCCCTCCGCGGCCAGCGTCTCGAACACCTTGGTTGCAACCCCGGAATGGGAGCGCATCGCCATCCCCACGATCGACACCTTGGCGATTTTGTCGTCGCCCACCACCTTCTCGGCTCCCACTTCCTTGGATGTCTTTTCCGTTATCATCATCGCCTTCTTGAAGTCGCCCCGCCCCACCGTGAAGGTCAGGTCCGTGTATCCCGTGACGGAGACGTTCTGCACGATCACGTCCACGACGATGTTGGCGTCCGACAGGGGCTTGAAGATCCTGGCGGCGATCCCGGGCTTGTCCGGCACCTTCACGATGGTGATCTTCGCCTCGTTCTTGCTGTACGCCACGCCGGACACGACTGCCGTTTCCATTATCTCCTCCTCTTTTGTGACTATCGTTCCCGGATTATCGTTGAACGAGGAGCGGACGTGTATCCGCACCCCGTATTTCATCCCGAATTCGACCGAACGGATCTGGAGGACCTTGGCGCCCAGGCTCGCCAGCTCCAGCATCTCCTCGAACGAGATCTTTTCGAGCTTCCGCGCGTCGGCGCAGATGTTCGGGTCGGTCGTGTAGACCCCGTCGACGTCCGTGTAGATCTCGCACACGTCCGCCGTGAGCGCCGCGGCCACAGCCACCGCGCTCGTGTCCGACCCGCCGCGCCCCAGCGTCGTTATCGCCCCGGACTCGTCTATCCCCTGGAAGCCGGCCACGACCGCGATCTCCCCGTTTTTCAAGGCCGCCTGAATAGTTTCGCCCTCGATCTTCATGATCCGCGCCTTCACGTACGCCGAATCGGTCAGGACCGGGATCTGGAAGCCGCAGAACGACCTCGCCTTGTATCCCATCTCGGTAAGCGCGATGGCCAGCAGGCCGATCGTCACCTGCTCGCCCGT
>DATBLU010000336.1:0-1741 GCA_036555205.1 Candidatus Deferrimicrobiaceae bacterium | reverse complement strand
TGGACGGCGATCCAGGGGACGCTGCTCGGGGGGCTCGTATTCCTCGCCCTGCTCTACCTTTTCGGGATCCCCTTCTACAGGAACGAGGTGATCGACTGGTACTACTGGTGGTGGGTCATCCATCTCTGGGTCGAGGGAGCCTGGGAGCTGGTCACGGCGGCCATCTTCGCGTTCATCCTTATGAAGATGACCGGCGTCGAGCGGCAGGTCGTGGAGAAGTGGCTCTACGTCGAGATCGGCCTCTTCCTGTTCACGGGGATCGCGGGGACCGGCCATCACTATTACTGGATCGGCGCGCCCCGCTACTGGCTGTGGGTCGGCGGGATCTTCTCCGCGCTCGAACCTGTCCCGATCATCCTTATGCTCATCGACACCGTCATGCACGTCAAGAAGCGCGAGGCGAAGATCCTGAACCCGCTGACCTGGACATACGCGGTCGGGTGCGCGATCTACCACTTCATCGGGGCAGGCGTGTGGGGGTTCCTGCACACCCTTCCGCAGATCAACTACTACACCCACGGGTCGCAGGTCACGGTGTCCCACGGGCACCTGGCGTTCTTCGGCGCATACGCCCTGCTTAACCTGATGACCTTCTATTACGCGATGCCCAAGATAAAAGGCATCGAGGTCTACGACGACCGCCGCGGCAAGTTCGGCTTCTGGACGATGTGCGTCGCGATGATGCTGATGGGGCTGTTCTTCGGGGTGGCGGGCGTCCTGCAGAGCTACATAGAGCGCGTGCTCGGACTGGGGTTCATGACGGCGCAGTCGTACATGCGCTTGTGGATGGGGATCGTGTTCTTCTGCGGCTTCGCCTTCCTGGCCGGGCTGCTCACCACGGTTACCGACCTGCTGACGCTGCGCCCTGCCAAGGCGAGGGCGTAAACTATAGGCGTAAGAATCGTTGAGTCAAGGAGGCAACGGATAACCGATGGACCGTTATACGAAGGGGTTCGTAGTAGCGTCGCTCGTCTACTTTTTCGTCGCCGCGGTGCTGGGGATATGGATGGGAGGGGCGGACGCCGCGCCGTGGGTTCACTTCGCCCACGTCCACCTGAACCTGCTCGGTTTCATGACGATGATGATATACGGGGTCGGGTACTTCATCCTGCCCCGGTTCAACGGCCGCACCCTTCGATGGCCGTCGTGGGTGCCCATCCATTTCTACCTGGCCAACATCGGGCTGATCGGAATGGTGGCCACTTCCCCGGAACGGCCTTCGACGGGATTCACCCTGTTCGCCGTCCTGTCGGTGGTCTCCGTCGCGCTGTTCGCGGTCAACCTGGGGGCGACGATGCTCCTCGCTCCCGAGGCGCAGGCGGAAACGGACGAGGAAACGGAAGCCCGGCCTGCGGCCGCGCGCCGGGAGAAGCCGGCCGCCGCGCCGCGCGCCGACATCCACCCCGACATGCGGGTGGGCGAAATCCTCTCGCGCTGGCCGGAAACGGTCGATGTGTTCGTGGCCAACGGGTTCGCCTCCCTTGCGAATCCCGAGCACCGGGAGCAGGTCAAGCAGATACCGATCACCTTGAGGATGGCGTGCCAGCGGCATAACGTCGACCTCGATCCGATGGTCGAACGCCTGATAGCGGCGGCGTCGGGGGGGGCAGCCCCCGTCGCGGCGGCCGGATCGCGGACGGGGCCGTACAGGAAAGGAAGGCTGTCGAGGGGGGAGCAGATCGGGAGCGAGAATATCCTCGGGGATATACTGGACGTCTATCCCGAAACGGTGAAGGTGTTC
>DATBLU010000320.1:0-3931 GCA_036555205.1 Candidatus Deferrimicrobiaceae bacterium | reverse complement strand
AGGCCGCGCTGTGCGACTTGTTGAACCCGTACTCCCCGAACTGCGCGATCTGCTCGAAGATGGCATGCGCCTTGTTCTCCGGGATCCCGTTCGCGTCCGCGCCTTTCAGGAACCGCGCCTTCTGCTTCTCCATCAGGACGGAGTCCTTCTTGCCCATCGCCTTGCGCAGGACGTCGGCCTCCCCCATCGAGAAGCCGGCGAGTGCGACGGCTATCTGCATGACCTGCTCCTGGTAGACCATGACGCCGTAGGTGTCCTTGAGGATCTCCTCGAGCTGCGGGAAGGGATATTCCGTCTTCTTCCTTCCGTGGCGCCGCGCGATGAAGTCCTCCACCATGCCGCTCTGCAGCGGGCCCGGCCTGTAAAGCGCCACGGCGTGGATCAGGTGCGCGAATTTATCCGGCTTGAGCCGCACCAGCAGGTCCGTGAACCCGCCGCTTTCGCACTGGAACACCCCCGGCGTGTCTCCGCGGGAGAGCATCTCGTAAGTTTCCGCGTCGTCCAGCGGGATTATCTCCAGGTCGACCGTTTCGCCCCGGTCGCGCAGAAGCACCAGCGCGTCGTGGATCGCGGTCAGGGTCCGAAGGCCCAGGACGTCGAACTTTACGAGCCCCACCTTCTCGATGTCCTTCATCGAAAACTGGGTCGTGATGTCGCCGTTGGAGTTCCGGTACAGCGGGACGTATTCGGTGATGGGCTTGTTCGCTATCACGACCCCGGCCGCGTGCGTCGAGGCGTGACGCGAAAGCCCCTCGATCGCCCGCGCGTACTCGAACAGTTCGGCCGCCTTGGGCGTCTCCTCCACGGCTTCCTTGAGCCTCGGCTCGACCTGGAACGCGCGTTCGATCGTCATCCCGAGGTCCGGGGGGATGAGCTTCGCTATCCTGTCGACCTCCGCGTACGGCATCTCGAGCACTCTTCCCACGTCGCGGACCGCCGCGCGCGCCTTCATCGTCCCGAACGTGATGATCTGTGTCACGTTCGCCTCGCCGTACCGCTCCTTGATGTACTGGATCACCTCGTCGCGCCGGTCCTTGCAGAAGTCGCAGTCCACGTCGGGCAGGCTTATCCGCTCGGGGTTCAGGAACCGCTCGAAGAGTAGCCCGTGCGGGATGGGGTCGATCTCCGTTATCCGCAGGGAGTACGCAACGAGGCTGCCGGCCGCGCTCCCGCGCCCCGGCCCCACCGGTATGCCCTTTTCCTTGGCGTGCCTGATGAAGTCCCAGACGATCAGGAAGTACCCGGAGAAGCCGCTCTGGTTGATGACCGACAGCTCGTACTCCAGCCGCTTCCGGTATGCCGCCTCGGTCTCCTTCGTGACGTTCTCGCCGCGTTTCCGCTTTTCCCGGAACCTGCGCTCCATCCCCTCCAGGCTTAAGGTTCGCAGGTACCCTTCCGAAGTCATCCCGTCCGGGACCTGGAACGCCGGTATCTTGTTCTTCCCCAGGTCCAGGGCGACCTTGCACCGCTCGGCGATGGCCATGGTGTTCTTGATGGCGTCGGGGGCCGCGTGCCCGAACGCCAGATCGAACTCGGCCGGGGATTTGAGATAAAACTGGTCGCTCTCGAACCGCATCCTCCCCTCGGTCCCGATCGTCTTCCCGGTCTGCAGGCAGAGCAGGACGTCGTGGACGCGGGCGTCCGGTCGTTCGAGGTAGTGGCAGTCGTTCGTGGCGACCAGCGGCGTGCCGGTGCGCCTCGCGAGCTCGATGAGCAGCGGGTTGGCCTGGTTCTGTTCCTTAAGGCCGTTGTCCTGGATCTCGATGAAGAATCGCCCGTCGCGGAAGATGTCCTTGTAGGTCTCGACGCATTCCGCGGCGGCATCCGCCCCCGCCTGCGCCAGGGTGCGCGGGATCTCGCCCTGCAGGCAGGCCGAAGTCGCTATCA
This sequence comes from Candidatus Deferrimicrobiaceae bacterium, assembly GCA_036555205.1. Lineage (GTDB taxonomy): Bacteria > Desulfobacterota > Deferrimicrobia > Deferrimicrobiales > Deferrimicrobiaceae > FEB-35. Next base: position 2,044 of record DATBLU010000320.1, on the reverse strand, counting down.
ACCCTTCCGCGTGCTCGCGGAGCAGCTCCTTGTCCACGCGGGGCTTGTAGTAGAACCCCTCGACGTGCGCCTTCGACACCACCTGCATCAGGTTCTGATACCCTTGCGCGGACTCGGCCAGAAGGATCAGGTGGTAAGATCTCTCTTCCCCGTGGTTCTGCTTCCGGTCGTGGCGCGATCCGGGCGCGACGTAGATCTCGCAGCCCAGGATCGGGCGGATCCCCGCCCTGGTCGCCTTCTCGTAGAAGTCGATCGTCCCCATCATCCCGCCGTGGTCCGTGACCGCGACCGCGGGCATCCGGAACTCGGAGACCTTTCGCACCAGGTCGTCGATCTTGATCGTCCCGTCCAGCAGGCTGTACTGGGAGTGGAGGTGGAGGTGAACGAACTCTTTCATTCCCATTCTATGGTGCTCGGCGGCTTGGACGATACGTCGTAAACGACCCGGTTGACGCCCTTGACCTCGTTGATTATGCGGGTCGAGATCCTCTGGAGAAGGTCGTACGGCAGGCGCACCCAGTCGGCGGTCATCCCGTCCTGGCTCTGGACCGCCCGGATGGCGGCGACATTCTCGTACGTCCGGAAATCGCCCATGACCCCGACCGTCTTGATGGGGAGAAGGACGGCGAACGATTGCCAGATCGACTCGTACAGCCCCGCTTCCCGGACCTCCTCGTCGACTATGGCGTCGGCCTCCCTTAAGATGTCCAGCCTCTCGGCGGTGACCGGCCCGACGATCCTCACCGCCAGGCCTGGCCCCGGGAACGGCTGACGCTCGAGGATCTGGTCGGGAACGGACAGCTCCTTTCCCAGCTCGCGCACCTCGTCCTTGAAAAGCTCCCGCAGCGGCTCCATGAGTTTTAGATGCATCTTCTCCGGGAGTCCTCCCACGTTGTGGTGCGACTTGATCACGGCCGACGGCCCCTTGAACGACACGCTCTCGATCACGTCCGGGTAGAGGGTCCCCTGCCCGAGGAAACCGACGCCGCCGGGGATCTTCTTCGCCGCCTCCTCGAACACGCGCACGAAGAGCTCCCCTATGATCTTGCGTTTTTTCTCCGGATCCTCTACGTCTTCCAGGGCCGCGAGGAACCTTTCCGATGCGTCGACGTACTCCAGGTGCAGCCTTATGCCGCTGCGGAACGTCTCGAGAACCTCTTCGGCCTCCCCCTTGCGCAGCAGCCCGTTGTTCACGAAGATGCAGGTGAGCCTGTCCCCGAGCGCCTTGTGGAGGAGAACCGCGGCGACGGAAGAGTCCACCCCTCCCGAGAGCCCCAGGACGACGTTTTCATTTCCGACCGTCTCGCGGATCTTCCGGACGCTCGTCTCCACGAATGAATGCATCGTCCAGGAAGGCGACAGCCCGCAGACCCGGAAGAGGAAATTCGACAGGATCTCCTTCCCCTTGGGCGTATGGGCGACTTCAGGGTGGAACTGGACGCCGTAGATCGTCTTTTCGTGATTGCTCATGGCGGCGACCGGGGAATTCGCCGACCGCGCGATCGACGTGAAGCCTTTAGGCAACGCCTCGATCCGGTCGCCGTGGCTCATCCAGACCTGTATCGTCATGTTGTGCCTGAGCTCGTCGATCCCCAGGAAAAGCGGGTCGCCCCACTCGCCCTTTATGTTGGCGATCCCGTATTCCCGGTCGGTCGACTTGGCGACCTTCCCCCCGAGCAGGTTCGCGATCACCTGCATCCCGTAGCAGATCCCCAGCACCGGGATCCCCAGCGAGAACAGTTCAGCCGAAACGGAAGGGGCGCCCTCTTCGTATACGCTTGCCGGTCCCCCCGATAGTATTATCCCCGACGGGCGGAAAGCCCGGATGAAGGCGAGGTCCACGTTGTACGGGTGGATCTCGCTGTAGACCTTCAACTCGCGGACACGGCGCGCTATGAGCATCGTGTACTGCGAGCCGAAGTCCAGGATGAGAATTTTCCCTTCCAATGCCCTACTCCACCCGGTAATTGGGGGCTTCCTTGGTGATTATCACGTCGTGCACGTGGCTCTCCCGCAGGCCTGCGGCGGTTATCTTCATGAATAC
>DATBLU010000092.1:0-3132 GCA_036555205.1 Candidatus Deferrimicrobiaceae bacterium | reverse complement strand
GTCAAGGCCCTCCCCTTCCGCTGGTCGGACGACGAAAGCTGGAAGGACAGTGTCTTCGCAGAAGGCGACGACCGGCAGCCGCGCCACGACACGCCGCAGTACCAGTGCGAGGCGGACAGGCAGCTCGCGGAAAAGGCCGGCGCCCCGCCGTGCCCGGTGTGCGTCACGCCGAAATGACCGGCGTTCCGGCTTCGCTGCCTCGGAGGGGGGACTCCGTTCGTGGCTCGCCGTGCGATGAACCCGCACGGCTGCGCTTTACCTCACTTCGCCCCCCTCCTGCGGCCGCTACGCCAGTCATCCTGCTTCGGGAAGGAAGCCGCAATCGGTAAATCCTCCGCCACGCTTGCGCGCCCAAACGGAAGGCGCGAGACGCCGATGGCAGGTCCGGCGCAGCGGGGTCGCCGAGGCGGAACCGTACGGTTCGGCAATACCAGTCTTGGAACAAACCGGCCTGGCGGACCGAACAGGGTGAACGAAGAGCGGGGAAGCATCGCTTGGCACGTAATACCTTATGCAGGGGAGCCGAAGGCGAGAGCGAGCACGGAGCTGCCGGAGGCGTAGCGCCTTCCGTTTGGGCATGCACCGCACGAGGTTACGGCGCAGCCGCTGCAGGTGAATGGCGCAACGCCTTCGGTTCACCCGGCGAAAAAAAGCCCCGGGGCGCTGCGTGACGCGCCCGGGGCGATGCGGTCCATGGAGCGGGCGACGGGATTTGAACCCGCGACTTCAACCTTGGCAAGGTTGCACTCTACCACTGAGTTACGCCCGCGTTCGGAAATCCGATTCTATGGGAACAGGCCGCTCCTTGTCAAGAAAGCGGGCGGCCCCCCCTACTTCTTGAAAATCTCCCCCACGAAGCGGAAGAAGTAGTCGAGGCCCGACCATGCCGTCAGGACTATCCCGCCTACCAGGAACGCCATCCCGAAGAGGTGGGCGTCCAACCCGAAAACGGGGTAGTGAAGTATCAGCGCGGCCACGCCGATGTTCAGGAGCAGCGTCTTCGCCTTGCCCAGGGACGAGGCAGCGATAACCAGCCCTTCGGTCGAGGCGACCCCGCGCAATGCCGTCACCCCGATTTCACGCGCGACCACTATCGCGACCATCCACGCCGGCACCCGGTGCGGGGGGATAAGCATGATCATCGCGGCGCACACCAGGAGCTTGTCCGCCAGCGGATCGAGAAGCTTGCCCAGGGCGGTGACCATCTGGTATTTCCTGGCGAGATATCCGTCGAAGAGGTCCGTGACGGTGGCCGCCACGAACAGGGAGAACGTAACTACCGACCGCACGAACGGAATCTCCCTGCCTTCCGGGTTGTAAAGGAGGAAGACGACCACCGGGATCGTGAGAATGCGAAGAAGGGTGAGGACGGTGGGCGGATTCAGCCGGGTAGGCCGGTTCATTCCTGGGATGCGTACTGCCGGTAGTAGGACAGCACCCGCTTGACGTACACCTGCGTCTCCTGGTAGGGGGGGATGCCTCCGTATTTACGGACGGCGGCAGGCCCGGCATTGTAGGCGGCTACCGCGTACACCACGTTACCCCCGAAGGAGCCCAGCAGCTCCTTGATGTATTTGACTCCCCCCTCGATGTTTTCGATGGGGTCGAACGGATCGTTGACCTTCATGCGCTTCGACGTGAACGGCATGAGCTGCATCATCCCCTGGGCCCCCTTTCGGGAGACCGCATTCCGGTTGCCGTTCGACTCCGCCCGGATGATCGCCTTGACGAGGGCAGGAGAAAGGTTGTGCGCCCGCGAGTACCGGTCGGCGTATTCCATCATCCAGCCCGGCGAGGACGATTCCCGGGCGACGTTCAACTTTGCCCCTTCCCGAAGGTATAGCTCGTATTTGTCGTCGTGTTGTATGTTGGTGAAGTGCACGACGCCCTCGCCGTCCACGAAGCGGTATATGTCCGCCCAAAGCGCAGTTGGACAAACGGCCACGGATATGATTAAAAATATGCGTAAATAAATCATAATTCGCTATTTTAAGTAATCGGCCCTCCCCTGTCAACCCGGGGAGGCGGCCTTTGGGGGAGGATCGGAATGGAACGCGTCTCCAATTTTCTGGTCATTGGAAGCGGAATAGCGGGCTTGAGTTTCGCGCTTCGCGCATCCAGGACAGGAACCGTCACGGTCGTCACGAAGAAGGAGGCCTCGGAATCGAGCACAAACTACGCCCAGGGCGGGATCGCCACGGTATGGAGCGGCGAGGACACTTTCGAATCCCACATCGAGGACACCCACCGGGCGGGGGCGGGCCTGTGCCACCCCGAAGTGGTGGACCTCGTCGTCCGCGACGCCCCGGCCCGGATCAAGGAGCTCATAGGCTGGGGAGTGCGGTTCACCCGGCGCACCGGCAGGCAGGAGTTCGACCTGGGGCGCGAGGGAGGCCATTCCAAACGCCGGATATTCCACGCGAAGGACCTGACCGGGCGCGAAGTCGAGCGCGCCCTTCTCGCCCAGGCCCGGAAGAACCGCCGCATAAAGCTGTACGAGCAGCATGCGGCGATAAACCTGATCACGCGGCAGAGGCTCGAGGCGTTCGACCCGCACGGGGCCGACGAGGTTCTCGGCGCATACGTCCTCGACCAGGAGACCGGCGCGATCGACACGTTCATCGCCGACGCCACGATCATTTCGACGGGGGGCGCGGGAAAGGTCTACCTGTACACGAGCAACCCCGACATCGCCACGGGAGACGGAATAGCCATGGCCTACCGCGCCGGGGCCACCATCGCGAACATGGAGTTCGTCCAGTTCCACCCTACCTGCCTGTACCATCCGCACGCCAAGTCCTTCCTCATATCCGAGGCGGTCCGCGGGGAGGGGGCCGTTTTGCTCAACCGCGCGGGGAAGCGGTTCATGCAGGCGGTGCACCCCATGGCCGAGCTCGCGCCGAGGGACATCGTCGCGCGGGCGATCGACGCGGAGCTCAAGCGCACGGGGGAAGACTGCGTCTACCTCGATATCCGCCGCAAGGGGGCGGCGTTCATCCGCAGCCGGTTCCCCAACATCCACGAGACCTGCCTGTCGTTCGGCATCGACATGACGAAGGAGGCGATCCCGGTCGTCCCCGCCGCGCACTACCTCTGCGGGGGGGTCAAGACCGACCTGCACGGAGAAACGGA
>DATBLU010000307.1:0-11605 GCA_036555205.1 Candidatus Deferrimicrobiaceae bacterium | reverse complement strand
TCGCGCGTGAATCGTCCCCTGGTGATGACCAGCGGAAACGCGACCGACGAGCCGATCGCCATCGGAAACGAGGAAGCCCTTGAGCGACTGTCCGGCATCGCCGACCTGTTTCTTCTTCACGACCGCGAAATCGTCCAGCGCAGCGACGACTCGGTGGTGCGCCGCATCGGCGGGAAGATCTACCCGATCCGGCGGGCCCGCGGGTTCGTCCCTGCACCCGTGTTGCTTAAGTGCGGGGACGTTCCTGGAAAATTAAGTAACCGCAAGACTGCGCCAAGTTACTTAACGTCCAGGAACGTCCCTAAACTTACCGGCCTCAAGAATTCGGGCGTCGCAGGCCTCGGCGGGGAGCTGAAAAGCACCTTCTGCATGATAAAGGAGGGGGTCGCATTCCTATCCCAGCACATGGGAGACCTGGACAATCCGTCGGTGCGGGATTTTTACGCCGATACGTTCGCGTTTTTCCGGGAGTTCCTCGACGTCGAACTGGCGGCGGTCTGCAGGGACTTGCACCCCGCCTATTTCACTACGTCCTTCGCCGAAGGAGTGCATGCCGGGCGCATCTTTTCACTCCAGCACCACAAGGCGCATCTCTATGCGCTTCTGGCGGAATCGGGATTTTCCGGCAGGGCGGTCGGCGTCTCCTTCGACGGCACGGGGTTCGGAGAAGACGGCGCCGTATGGGGCGGGGAGTTCTTCACCGTCGACGGGATGGAGATGCGCCGCGCCGCGTCCCTCGATTATTTCCCCCTGCAAGGGGGAGACTCCGCGGTCCGGGAGCCGTGGAAAACGGCCGTCGGCTTCCTGCACGCTACCTTCGGCCCGTCGGAAGCGAAGGAAATCGCCTCCTCCATCTTCGCAGGATTGGATCCCGCCCGGATCGGGCTCATGGTCGACGCCGTTTCGAAGAACGTCAACGTCATCCCGTCATCCAGTTGCGGGCGGCTCTTCGACGCCGCCTCGGCGCTTGCCGGCGTCTGCCGCAGGTCAAGCTACGAGGGCCAGGCCGCCATGCTGCTGGAGGGCTGCCTCAAGCAGGGAAGCGGATCGGGCTCTTACGAATACGCGATCCGCGGCGGCGGGGAGCGTCTTGGTATAGACTGGAAGGGCGTGATCGCCGGAATCGTCTCGGATGCGAGGTCGGGGACCGCCGCCCCGGTCATCGCGCGGAAATTCCACGACACGGTGGCGCAGATCGTGCTCGACGTTTCGGCAAGGCTCGCGGAAGGATCGGGGGCGGGGCACGTGCTGCTCTCGGGGGGCGTCTTCCAGAACGTCTACCTTCTGAGAAAGCTTCTTGCAGGCTTCCGGCGGAGGAAGCTCAAGGTCCTGATACACAGGGAGGTCCCTGCGAACGACGGGGGGATCTCGCTGGGGCAGGCTTATTTCGCCGCACAGTACATCGCGGGAGGATAAACGGATGTGCCTGGGTGTGCCGGCAAGGGTTGTGGAAGTAGCGGGAGCCTCCGCGACCGTCGAGGTGGGAGGGGCGCGCAGGGAGGTCTCGATAATGCTCCTCGACGGGGTTTCGGCGGGAGACTGGGTCATCCTTCACGCCGGCTTCGCCATCGAGAGGCTTTCCGCCGAGGAAGCGGAAAGGACGCTAGCGCTGTTCCGCGAGATTTCGGATGCAACTGAAATACATTGACGAGTTCCGCGATCCCGGGCTCGCCCGCGGCCTGGTCGAAAAGACAAGGGCCGCGTGGGCGGGCCGCCCTCCCATGCGGATCATGGAAGTCTGCGGGACCCACACCGTAAGCATAGCCCGCGCGGGCATACGGTCGCTGCTCTCCGGAGTCGTCACGCTGATCTCAGGCCCGGGCTGCCCCGTCTGCGTCACGCCTGACGGATACATAGACGCCGCCGTCGGCCTCGGGATGCGGCCGGACACGATCATTGCCACCTTCGGCGACATGCTGAGGGTTCCCGGCAGGCGATCCTCCCTTGAAAAAGAACGCGGCAATGGGATCGACGCGCGGGTGCTCTACTCCCCTCTCGACGCCGTCGAGATCGCCGCGAAGAATAAGGACAAGGAAGTCGTATTCCTGGGCGTAGGGTTCGAAACGACCGCCCCATCGATAGCCGGAGCTATACTGGCGGCGGCCGATCGGAAGATCCCCAACTTTTCCGTCCTCTCCTCCGTGCGGACGATCCCCCTGGCGATGGAGGCGTTGGCATCCGACCCGGAGGTGAGGATCGAGGGGTTCCTCTGCCCGGCTCACGTGAGCGCGATCATCGGGTCCGACGCTTATATCCCCGTAGCGGGGAAATTCGGGCTGCCGTGCGTCGTTGCGGGCTTCGAGCCGCTCGACATCCTCTGCGGGATCTACATGCTGCTCCTGCAGAAGAAGCGGGGAGCGGCGTCCGTAGAAAACGAATACGCCAGGGTGGCGACCGCCGCCGGCAACCGGAAGGCGCTGGGGGTCATCTCCAGGGTCTTCGAGCCGGGCGACATCGCCTGGAGGGGGATAGGTGTCCTCCCCGGAACGGGGCTGAGGATCCGTGAGGATTTTTCCGCCTTCGACGCGCAGGTGAAGTTCGGCATCGCCGTCCCTTCCGAGGCGGAAAAGACGGCCTGCCGGTGCGGCGACGTGCTGAAAGGCAAGATCACGCCCCCCCAGTGCCCGCTGTTCGGGAAAGCGTGCACGCCGGAAGAGCCGTACGGCCCGTGCATGGTGTCCAGCGAAGGGAGCTGCGCCGCCTATTTCAAGTACGGAGCGGCGTGAATGTCCGGCGGCAAGATCCTCCTCTCGCATGGTGAAGGCGGCAAGAGGACCCGGGAGCTGATCCGGAAGGTCATCGCGAAGAGGTTCGATAACCCGGTCCTCGCGCCTCTGTTCGACTCGGGGCTCCTGGGCCGCCTCGACGGCGAGGTCGCCTTCACGACGGACGGGTACGTCGTCACTCCCGCGATTTTCCCCGGCGGGGACATCGGAAAACTTGCGGTCTGCGGGACGCTTAACGACCTCTCCGTCTGCGGCGCCAGGCCCGTGGCGGTTTCCTGCTCCCTCATCCTGGAGGAAGGATTCCCCGTTAAAACGCTTGAAACCATCCTCGACTCGATGAAGGCCGCGGCCGACGAGGGAAACGTGCCGGTCGCCTGCGGGGACACCAAGGTCGTGGAGAAGGGGAACGCCGACGGGATCTTCATCACTACGTCGGGTGTGGGGATCCTTCGCGACGGCTGGCGCCCCGCGCCGGAGAAAGTCCGCCCGGGGGACCGCGTGATCCTCTCGGGAACGATGGGCGACCACCAGACCGCGGTGCTGATCGCCAGGAACAGGCTGGAGCTGTCCGCGGAGATCCTGTCCGACGTGGCCCCCCTTTCCTCGATGCTGATCGGGGTGCTGGACGCTTTCGGGGAGAAGGTGCGGTTCATGCGGGACCCCACCCGCGGCGGCGTCGGGGTTTCCCTGAACGAGATGGCCGAATCCTCCCGGATTCGGATCGTCCTGGACGAGACGCGGCTGCCGGTGGCCGAGGGCGTGCGGGGGATCTGCGAGATCCTTGGGTTCGATCCGCTCTACCTCGCCAACGAGGGAAAGGCGCTGCTTATCGTGGACGGGGGGGCTGCGGAGGGGATCGTCGCGGCCCTGAGGAAAACGGCATACGGGCGAAACGCCGCCGTGATCGGGGAAGCGACGGACGGGACGCCGGGCGTCCTTATGAAGACCGCCGTCGGCGGCATGCGGGCGGTGGACTACCCCGTGGGGGACCAGCTGCCGCGGATCTGTTAGATGAAGGCGGTCCTCATCTACGACGGCGAGTGCCCCGTCTGCGTCAAGGCGGTCGAATGGATCCGGGGCCGTTCCTTCCCGGAGGCGTTCGAGTTTCTCTCATGTCATTCGGATACGCTTGCGAACCGGTTCCCTTCCATCGACAAGGCCGCATGCCTGCAGGCGATGCACCTCGTTCTTCCGGACGGAACGGTGCGGGCCGGCGAACGCGCGGCGCCCGAAATACTGCGGCGGCTTCGTAACTACCGGTGGTGCGCCTCGTTTTTCGGCCTGCCGGGGGTCGGCGTTCTTTCCGGCGTCTTCTACCGCTGGTTCGCGAAAAGGCGGCATCTCGCGTCCCGCCTCCTGCTTCCCGGACCGAACCGCCGCTGAAGGCGCCGCCCAACTCATCCGGCCCGCCTCTCCGGGCTTCGAATACTGCGCGGGCATAACGGAATAGCGTTACGCTTTCCAAAAAGGCGGGGCAGCGATTTCCTAATAGTTACGGAGGGAGGCTTTGATGCGCTCACGCGCATCCGGGGCGAGGGTCTCGCCGAACGGCGCCCCGGGCCTTTCCTCGGCAGTAATGATTTGGCGAACGGTATCGCGGATCAGGAGGAGCTGCCGTCGGTACCTGGCGCAGAACCGGCAAATGAGCAGATGGATGCGCACGCCGATGCGTTTCCCCATGGGGAGGGAGCGGTCCATTGACTCCGAAATGAGCTGCGTCACATCCTTGCAGGAAAGCATCAGGCCCCCTCCCCCGCCCTTCCCCGGAACCAGTTGATTTCCAGGCACCGCCGCAGCTGCATCCGCGCGCGATGCAGGATCACCCAGAGATTGGTCTCCGTGACGTTCAAAACCTTACAAATCTCTTCGGTATTCTCCCCGTCGATTTCCCGCAGGGTGAAGGCGTTCGCATGGTTCGGGGAAAGCGATGAGAGGCATTTGGCGAATTGATCGAGGAATTCCTTCTGACGGAAGAGGTCCGCCGGATTTCCTCCCCAATCCTTCGGGCCGGTCGACCAGTGGCCCACGGCGTTGAACGGATTGTCTTCAGGCATGTCCGGCGGGTCCCCGACCGGCAGGGATTCCTCGCGGGACTGCCGCCGGAAATGGTCCGATATCTTGTGCTTGAGGATGCCGACCAGCCAGGTCGCCTCGGAGGAATTTCCGGCGAACGAGCCGCGGTCCTTCAGGGCGGCGAGGAAGGTCTCCTGCACCAGGTCTTCCGAAGCGGACCGGTCCCTCAGGCGAAGCATCGCGAATCGGAACAGGTAGTCCCCGTAACGATCCACCCAATCCGGCGGATTTGAGCTCTCCCGTTTCTCCACGAGTCCATTTATCGCATTTTACACATCAGGATTTCAACAGGCCCGCGTCGATTGCAGGAGCGCCATTGGCGGCGCGATGAAACCCGGCGGCAAGGGCGCTCGTGGAAAGGCATCAAGCGAAAATGCCCCTGCCGCCGTGGTATGAGAAGCGACTTACGATGCCGTATCCAGCCCGATCCGGTACTGTACGCCTCCGAATTCGACGACGGGGAACGCCGCTTCATCGGAAGAGCTCATGCTGCCCATGTGCGATCCGCTGGACGCATCGGGGACGGCGCCGGTCTCGATCGGATCCTGGATCCGCCATGAATTGAAGTCCGCAAGCTCGCGCTCGGGATCCGCGCTGGACGAGTATCCCCATCCTGCGACCCTTGCATCGCCCGCCAGGGCCGCTCCGGACATAGCACCTGCCAGCAGGCATATCGCCAAAGCGACTGCAAATAACCCGGTTTTCATCGTCATGTCCTCCTGTTTCGGTTTTTGCTTCTGCCGCTTCGTCGTTCGAAGTTCCGATTCCTTACGCGCCGCACCCGAATCCCAGGTGGAGCATCCTGGAAGATTGACGACGGTTCCTGCATCGGCGCGCCGACGACCGGTCGATGTATCCGGTTGGACGGGGCACGTTCGGTCTGCGGCATGTAAGGAATCGACGGGCGTGGGCGACAAAAGGGAAAAAGATACGATAAGGAGGGGAACCGATGGCGGCGTTCGATTACGATCTCGGGATTCTCGGCGGGGGCGCGGCGGGGCTTACGGCCGCCGCCGGGGCGGCGCAGTTCGGCGCGAAGACGATACTCATTGAAAAGGCGGGGAAGCTTGGGGGCGATTGCCTCCACTTCGGCTGCGTCCCCTCGAAGACGTTGATCCGGTCTGCGGGGATCTGGTCGCTTGCCCGCCGGGCGAAGGAGTTCGGGCTTCCCGAAGTCGAGCTGCCGCCGGTGAGCCTTGCCGCGGTCATGGCCCGGGTCGGGTCGGTGATCGACGCGATCCAGGAGCACGATTCCCCCGAGCGATTCTGCAGGCTCGGCGCGGCGGTCAGGTTCGGGGAGCCGCGCTTTGTCGACGACCACACCGTTTCGGTGGACGGCGACCGCCTGACCGCCCGGGCGTGGATCCTCGCAACCGGCTCGAGTCCGTCCCTGCCGCCGGTGGAAGGGCTGGAGGAAGTGCCGTACTGGACGAACGAGACGGTATTTTCCCAAAAGGAATTACCGAAGCGACTCCTGGTCCTCGGGGGAGGGCCGATCGGCGTCGAGATGGCGCAGGCATTCCAGCGGCTCGGGTCGGAGGTCACGGTCATCGAATTCGCGGATGGAATCCTTGGGCAAGAGGACCCGGACATCGCAGATATACTCAGGACCCGTCTCGAAACCGAGGGTGTGAAGATCCTCACCGGAACGAAAGCGCTCAAGGCAGGTTCGCTCGGCTCTTCCGTTATCCTGCGCATTGCGTCCGTAAAAGAAGAGGGGGAACCCCGGACCATCGAGGGTGATGTCCTCCTGGTGGCCGCCGGTAGGAAGCCGAACGTGGAAGGTCTGGAGCTTCAGGCGGCCGGGGTCGAGTTCTCCCCCCGGGGAGTACCCGCCGACGGACGGATGCGGACCAACGTCCCCCACGTTTATTCCTGCGGGGACGTGAACGGCGTGTTCCCGTTCACCCACGTCGCCGGTTACGAGGCCGGGATCGCTCTTTCCAACGCGATTCTGCGGATTCCCCGGAAGGCGGACTACGCGAAGGTCCCATGGTGCACCTACACGGACCCCGAGATCGCGAGCGTGGGGCTGAACGAGAAGCGGGCGACGGCGGCGGGAGTGGAATACCGTGTGCTGGAGGCCCCCTTCAGCGAGGTCGACCGCGCCCTTGCGGAAGGGGAGGCGGAAGGGAAGATCAAGTTGCTGGTGACTCCTTCGGGGAGCCTTCTAGGGTGCCAGATCGCCGGTCACCATGCCGGGGAGCTGATCCACGAGTGGGTCGCCGCGATCAACGGGGGTGTGAAGCTCTCCACCCTGGCCGGGTCGATACACGCCTACCCGACGCTCGCGGAGATCTCGAAGAAGGCCGCCGGATCGTATTACTCGAAAAAGCTGTTCAGCGACCGGACCAGAAAGATCCTGCGCTTCCTCTTCGACCTCAAGGGTCGTGCGTGCGGCACGGAAGGAGCGGAAGCGTGAGCGCGAAAAAAGGAGCCCTTTTACTGTTGATCGCTGCGGTCGCGGGATCGTTTTTCTACTTCGACCTGGGGAAGTACCTGACATTGGAAAACCTCAAAGCTAACCGGGCGCAGCTGGAGGAGTTGCGCGCAGCGCACGCTTTCCTTTTCGCAGCCGTTTTCGTCCTCGTCTACATCGCCCAGACCGCCTTCTCCCTGCCCGGTGCCGCCGTGCTTTCCCTGGCCTCGGGCGCGATCTTCGGTGTCCTCCGGGGGACGCTGTTCGTCGTAACGGGGGCCACCATAGGCGCCGTCCTGGCTTTTTTCGTCAGCCGCACCCTGCTGCGCGACTGGGTGGTGAAGAAATTCGGCGGCCGGATTGAGGGGATCGACAGGGGGCTTCGGGAAAGCGGGCTATCCTATCTCCTCTTCCTGCGCCTGGTTCCCGCGTTTCCCTTCTTCCTTGTCAACCTGGCGTGCGGAGTCACAGGGCTCCCTGTCCGGACCTACTTCCTGGGGACGTTTTTCGGCATCATCCCGGGAAGCCTGGTGTTCGTCAACGCCGGGGCGAGCCTTTCGGTCATTCAAAACGTAAGCCAGGTCGCAAGCCCCCGAGTGCTGGCGTCGTTCGCCCTTCTGGGGCTGTTCGCCCTCCTGCCGACCGTCATCAACGCCGTTAAAAAGCGCAGAACCGGGAATCCCGTCCCTTCCGGCAGGAGAGGGAATTGAAGCGGAAAAATGGCGAAGCCGACAGGATGCGCATGATGGCCGCAATCGGATGGCTGCTCTTTCTTTCGGTGCAGATTCTCGCCTTCGGCGTCGCCCCCTCTGTAGCCGCTCCAAAAGCCGAACCGTAGCATGACATCCTCAAATCCTTTGACAGGAGGCAAGGGATTACATATAGTTGACCGATCGGTCAATTTTTACCGTGGAGCTGCCATGGCAACAAAAGGGGAACGGACGCGAGATCACATCCTGGGCGAGGCGGGCCGCCTGATCGGACGCAAGGGAATCGGCGCCACCAGCGTGGGAGAGATTCTCGCCGCCGCCGGAGTGCACAAGGGAAGCCTCTATTTCCACTTCAGGGACAAGGAGGAAATCGGCCGCGAAGTGCTTCGGCGCGCGGCAGCCCGGTTCATGGAATTTATCGACATATCCCTCACGGGAGCTTCTCCCCGCATCGCCCTGGAGAACTTCCTCGCCTCCGCGTTGGCATTCCATCGGGAAACCGGATTCGTAGGAGGCTGCCTGTTCGGCAATACAGCACTGGAAACCAGCGATACCGTCCCGGGACTGGCGGCCCTTGTCGACGAGGTTTTCGTCGCCTGGACCGACCGTGTCGCCCGCGTGATCGCCGAAGGGCAGCGGGCCGGCGAATTCCGGGATGATGTGCCTGCCCGCGATCTCGCCCAACAGGCGGTCGCAACGCTGGAAGGAGGGATCCTGCTGTCGCGGCTCCGCAAGAATCCGGCCCCGCTCGCGAGCTGTATCGAAACCCTGAAGGTATTTCTTCGGCCTGCGGGCCCCGCGCGCAGAGATCGCAAACGACGATAATCAAGGAGAAAAGCATGCCCCGCATCGCCCCGCTCGATCCGCAACAGGCAAAAGGACAACGGGTGCGATTACCGCGTGGGGGCCCATACCGCCGCATTGCAAGCGATCGGCCTGTCCCGGGAGGAGATTGCGGGGATCATCAGTGGAGTCCTCCCGACAGGGCCGGATGAATAGACAAACGGGAGAGCGAACATGGAGACCTACTACGACCCGGCGGACCTGTTGAAATTCGGCGAGATCGGGAAAGATGCGCCGGAGCTCGCAAGGAAGTTTTTCGAGTATTACGCGGACGTGTTCAGGGAGGGGGAGCTCACGGAGCGTGAAAAAGCCCTGATCGCACTCGCGGTTGCCCACGCGATACAGTGTCCTTACTGCATCGACGCCTATACGCGGGCGTGCCTCGAGAAGGGATCCAGCCTGGCCGAGATGACCGAGGCGGTCCACGTCACTACGGCGATACGGGGCGGCGCCTCTCTCGTGCACGGCGTACAGATGCGGAAGCTCGCAGAAAAGCTTTCCATGTGATGCGATAGAATCTTAATGCGATAAAATCGGGCAGGCGAAAGACATCGTGTCGGGGAAAAGTGAAATCGTGTCCGCCATCGGGGCGGATTCGGGAGAGACGGCGGCGATAGAGCCGTTCGCCGCCGCCCTGGAGCGTCACGGCCTCTCCCTGGTGCGGAGCGGAACCGACGTTCTCCAGATCAATACCGGCCTTCTTTGCAACATGCGCTGCCGCCACTGCCACCTCGAAGCCGGACCCGGCCGGAAGGAATTCATGTCGCGCGCGACGATGGAGGCTGTCATCGCCTTCGCGGGACGACATCCATTCAAGGCGATGGACATCACCGGAGGCGCTCCAGAAATGGTTCCCGACCTCCCCTTCCTCATCGAAAGGCTGACTCCTCTTGCGCCGCGTATCATGCTGCGCACGAACCTCGCGGCCCTGTCGGCCCCGGCAAGCGAGGACCTTCTCGCCCTGTGCATCGCCAGGCGGATCGTCCTGATCGCTTCCTTCCCTTCCACCAATGCCTCCCAGACCGATGCGCAGCGGGGAGCGGGCACGACGGAAGCGGGCATCTCGATGCTCAAGAAGCTGAACGAAGCTGGATACGGCGTTGAAGGGACCGGACTGGAGCTGAACCTCGTCTCCAATCCGGTCGGGGCATTCCTGCCCGCCGCCCAGGCACAGGCCGAACGAAAGTTCCGGCAGGATCTCGCCCGGAAGTGGGGGATCACGTTCAACAATTTACACACGTTCGGAAACGTCCCCCTGGGGCGTTTCCGGACGTGGCTCGTCGAATCGGGAAACTACAAACGGTACATGAAGACGCTCGCCGAAGGTTTCAATCCCTGCACGGTGAAAGGACTCATGTGCCGGACCCAGCTTTCCGTATCGTGGGACGGTACCCTGTACGACTGCGACTTCAACCTCGCAGCCGGGCGGTTTTTCGCGGGGCGCCGGGTCCACGTAACACAGGCCGACGCGATGCCTGCGCCCGGAAGCCCGATCGCGGTCGGGGATTACTGCTACGCCTGCACGGCGGGATCGGGCTTCACCTGAGGAGGCTCCATCGCGGCCCGGTGAGGCCGCCCGACAGCCGAGACCTTACCCGCGCGCGGCGACGCAGCGGATCCCTCCTTCTTTCAGGCCGGCGGAGAAACATCCGTTGCAGGAGATGCAGGCCGCCCTTGAACGATCGCCCGACGCCCACCTTTTGACGAGTCCCGGCTCCCGGATCAGCGGACGCGCCATGGAAAAGAACTCGGCATCCCCCGCCCGGCATATCTCCTCCATGACGGAGGGGGAACGCAAGCCTCCGACAAGCCCGACGGGTATGCCGACGGCACGTTTGACGGCGTGCGCCAGCCCGCGGTGATAAGCCTCTTTTTCCGTGGAATCGATGCGGGCGCGGGCCGGCGTTCTCTCTCCGGATGCCGGCGTTCCGCCCGATACCTCGATCGCGTCGATCCCTTCCCTTTCAAGCGTCCTTGCGGCTTCCACGGCATCCTCCAGGGAAAACCCTCCCGGAAGGAAATCGTCGCCGTTCAGCTTCACCCAGACCGGGTACTCCCCGCCCACCGCGCTTCTTACCGACCGGGCCACCTCCACCATGAACCTCAAGCGGTTCACTACCGCCCCGCCGTATTCGTCGCTCCTGCGGTTGGCCTGCGGCGAAAGAAACTGGGAGACGAGATACCCGTGTGCACCGTGCAGCTGTACGCCGTCGAACCCGGCCTTCTTCGCCCTGCCGGCGGCCCTGCCGAAAGAGGCGACCAGGTGCCTGATGTCCTCGCGCGTCATTTCCACCGGCACCTCCGGATATTGGGGGAGAGATACCGCGGAAGGGGCGATCGGCGACAGGCCCGACGACTTCCGGTTCGCCTGCCCGCCTCCGTGAAACAGCTGCGCGATGATCCGTCCGCCCTTTGCGTGAACGCGCCCGGTCAAATCCATCAACGGAGCGATCAGCGCATCCGAGTGCATTCCCAGTCCGTTCGGAAGCTGCCTTCCCCCTTCGTGGACGTAAGCGTATCCGGTGATAATGAGCCCCACGCCGCCTTCCGCCAGGGATTCGTAGAGTGAAGCCAGCCGCTCCCTTGGAGCGCCCTTCTCGTCGCACATGCCTTCCCATGTGGCGGACCGGACAAACCGGTTTGCAAGCTCAAGGCGGCCGATCGCGGCGGGATCAAACGGAGACGGCATCGCGTCCCTCCCTGTCATCGTTTTGCCTGCCCACGGGGCAGCAGCTCAGGCAATTGAAGCAAAAATATTGGAACCCGATGAATCCGGCCTGGTACATGGCCCAGAAGGATTCGTCCTTCAGCATGTCCTTCCGCTCCTGCGGCGA
>DATBLU010000303.1:0-6274 GCA_036555205.1 Candidatus Deferrimicrobiaceae bacterium | reverse complement strand
CGCGTTCGTCGACCACACCCACTCGCTGACGTCCGAGATCCAGCACTCCCCCCCGGCGTCCTCCACCTTCCGCATCACGTCGTCGTTGCTGAACGTGTTCAGCCTGCAGAAGATCTCTCCCACCACTCCGACCAGCGGCCTGGGCGACGAGAAGTCCGCCGGCACGGCGCGAAGCAGGGCGCGCCCCTCGCGCAGGCTCCCGGCGATCCTCTCCAGCTTCCGCCTGGGAGGCTCCCCCGGCACCTCTATCGCACGGCACAGCAGCCGGGTCGCCTCTTCGTAGGCCCGGTCCGCCGTCCCCTTCTCCTTCTCGTAGGGCCGCACGCGCAGGAGGAGCTTCTGGAGAAGGTCGCTTCCCACCAGGGCCCTCCATGCGGTCCGGATCAGCAGGTCGGCGTGCTCCCCGACTCCGCTGTACCCGTCCGCGCAGGTGGGGGACACGAGCAGAACGTCTCCGTATCCGAGGTCCCTGAAGACGACTTTCATGAAGGAGCCGTACTGGCCGAAGCGGCAGGGACCGTCCGAGGTCGGCATGAAAATCGCCATCTTGTCCGGGGGGATCGTGCTGTGCACCAGGAGCTTGAGGGCGTCGCCGAGCGTCACCTTGAGCGGAAGGCACTCTTCTCCCGATGAATAGCGCCCCCCAAGGACGAGTGTCTCCTCGTCCGAAGGCGGCATGGGCCTTGCCTCGATCCCGACCGACCGGAACGCCGCCGCGATGGCCCGGGACCCCGCCTCAGCCATCGTCGGGAAAAATACCGTCCGTCCCTCCAGGGGAGAACCGCTCACTTTTCCGCCCACCAGCGCAATACCCCCTTGCTGTCGAGATACGCCTCGCACCGGGTCATGTACCCCGCGTCGTTGCCGTGCCCGTCGAACTGGAGAGAGAGATACGGCGACTCCGAGGCGCGCGTTATGAAATGCCTGATGAACGAATCCGGACCGCACTTGAAGTTGGTTATGTAGATCAGGTGGAACTTCGGGCGGCTGCGGCACCACCTGGCCGCGGCGATTATCTTCCTCCCGTAGTTCCAGAACATGTTGTCGTGGATGTCCCTTATGTCGATCCCGTCCACGGGAAGGAAATCGATCGGGATGACGTTTGCCCCGTACTGGTCCCGCAGCTTGGCCGGGATGTTCAGGTTGACGTCGCGGTCGTAAAGGTTGTAAGGGCGCCCAAGCAGTACGATGGCGTTCGCGTCCGCCTTCTCCACCTCGGACACCGCCACTGCCCCCGCGTCCCTCAGGAAGTCGGCGAACTTGCGCTGCTCGCGATACCCGGCGCGGATCCCCTCGCGTATCTCGCGGCGCGAGACTCCGAGCGGGCCGAAGCACTCGAAGAGATCCTCCACGACGTACTTTTCGCCGTCCCGGAACCGCACGGTGGGGGACAGCATCTTCTGGCGCAGTTCCTTCTCCCATTTGGGGACCGCGCCCAGCACGAACGGCAGCGTCTGCCCCCAGGGACAGAAGTGCGACTCCGTATGCGTGTGCTCGGTCTCCGAGTTGATCACGTTGGGGACGAACAGGAAGTCGATTCCGTCGCGCAGCAGCGCCGCCACGTGGCCATGGGCAACCTGGATGGGGTAGCACGGCTCGGCGACCGTAAGCTCCAGCCCCTCCCGCGCGATCGCCTTGTCCGTCCTGGGGCTTACCTTGACCCCGAAGCCGGCGGCGGAGAGGAACCCTTTCCAGAACGGGAACCGCTCGAAGTAGTACATGGCGCGGGGATATCCCACGACCCCCCGCGGCCCGCCCGAAGATTCCCCGGCAAGGCGGTCCAGGTATTCCATCCGGCGCGACGGCAGGTCGGCGATCACGGGCCTTGAGTCGGTGCGGGCCGTCTTCCGGTACTTCTCGGAGCACTTGTCGCCCCAATAGGTGCGCGCCCCCTCGACCTGGATTTCCTGCATGTCGCAGAAGTTGCTGCATCCCTTGCACACGAATTCCCGGCGCCGGTAGTCGACCTTGCCGAGGTCGAATCCACGGAACCTGGTGGGGATCCCGAGCGCTTTTACCTTGTCGCGGGCCAGCAGCGCCATGCCTATGGCCCCGATGACGCCGTTGTGCGGCGGCACGATGATCTTCTTTCCCAGGACGTGGGTGAACGCGGCCGCCACGGCGTCGTTGTACGCCGTCCCGCCCTGGAAATATATGGTGTCGCCGATCCTTCGCCCGCGCACGACCCGGTTGAGATAGTTGAGGACCACCGAATACGCCAGCCCGGCGACCAGGTCGACTTTTTCCGCGCCGAGGTGGAGAAAATTGTTAAGGTCCTGCTCCATGAACACCGTGCAGCGCTCCCCCATCCGCAACGGCGCCTTGGAGGAGAGCGCGAGCTCGGCGAACTCCCCCTTTATCTGTATGCCCAGACGCTCCGCCTGCTCCTCCAGGAACGATCCGGTTCCCGCCGCGCATGCGTCGTTCATAGCGAAGTCAACGACGACCCCGTTCTCCAGCCCTATGAACTTGGAATCCTGCCCGCCTATCTCGAATATCGTGTCGACCGGACGGTCGAAAAAGCGCCTGCTGATGAAAGTCGAGCCTGTCTTGTGCGCCGTTATCTCGTCCTGGACGGTGTCCGCGCCCACGAGTTCCCCGATGAGCTCCCGGCCCGACCCGGTCGTCCCCACGCCGCGGATTTCGATCGTGTCGCCGAACTCATCCCACAGGTCCCGCAGGCCGTCGGTGACGACCTGGACGGGGCGCCCCTGCGTGCGCACGTAGATCTCCTTCAGGAGGTTCCCTTCCCAGTCGGTCAAGGTGAAATTGGTGCTGACCGAGCCGATGTCGATCCCCAGGAAGACTTCCGGCCTCCCGTCGTGCCTGGGAGGAGGAACCACCCTGTCCCTGAGGAAGACGACGTTTTCCGTGGAAAGCGGCGGCCAGGCGGGAAAGTCTTTATGGTGCTCCTTCCCGCCGTCCGCGGCGCAGACCGCCGTAGCTTCGGCTTTCCTCGCCGATGCCGGGATCTCGGCCGCGGCCATGGCGGAGCCGATCGCGCTCAGGTGCGCGAAGGCCGGAGACAGCACTATGTCAGCCGAAGCGAAACCGAACGCATCGCATACCGCGCGCACCACCCCCTGGTTCGCGAACAATCCCCCTGCCAGCGCCACCTTCGGCACCGGATCCTTCCCCTTGTTGATGCTGCTCTTGAAATTGCGCGCAACCGCATCGCACAGGCCTTTAAGGATTTCCTCCGGGGAAAATCCCTTCTGCTGCGCGTGGATCATGTCGGTCTTGGCGAAAACCGAGCATCGTCCCGCGATCCTGGCCGATGTCGCGGCACGGACGACCATCCCGCCGATCTCCTCCACGGCCAGCTGCATGCGGTTGGCCTGCTGATCGATGAATGAGCCGGTTCCGGCCGCGCAGTCCCCGTTGGTGTCGTAGTCCTTGATACGGACCGCTTCGCCCGGACGCCCGGGCTCGAGGCGTATAACCTTCGAGTTCTCCCCGCCCATTTCGAATATCGTCCGCACGTCCGGATGGATCGCGGTCACGGCTTTTACGAGGCAGCGGAAATCGTTTTCGTAATGCGCGGAAAGCCGCTCCGATAGGTGCTTGCCGGCCTTCCCCGTAACGGCCACGGCCTGCACGTCGGATGCGCCCAGCTTGCCCAGCCAGTGCCGCATGAGCTCCGGGACCTTCCTGTTCGGGTCGCCCAGGAGCCGGTCGTAAGACAGGATATAGGCCTGCCCGCCCCCCGGAATATCGACCGCTTCCGTGTCCCCGGAAATCCCGGGAATATCCTTGCGCGCCGGCCCGTCTCCCGGCGGGACGAAAAGGGCGAACTTCACGCTGATCGATCCGATATCGATTCCGAGGAACACCGGAGTTTCCCCCTGCACGAGATTGTATTATGGAGTTCAGACCGTTCTTGCTTCAAATGCCGTGCCTATCGGTAAGCCCGCGTAAAAACGGGCGATGCGGAATCCCGCGAGGGGCGGCGGCCTTCCGCCATCGTACGATCGGATAGGGGGCCTATCCTATCGGATAGCATGGATTCGGGACCGAACCCTGGGTTATAGTAGTTGAATCAGATCGTGAGGGGGGTATGGATGTTCGGGATCGGCTTCCAGGAGATGATCCTCATCTTAGTCGTGGTCCTTATCTTCTTCGGACCGAAGAGGCTGCCGGATCTGGCCAAAAGCCTGGGCAAAGGACTCGCCGAGTTCAAGAAGGCATCCGAGGAGGTCAAGAAGGGCATCGACGAGGCCATGAAGGAGGATGCCACGGAGGAAAAAGCTCCGAAGGAAGATGAAGCGAAGACCGAATCTTCCGACGCCGCATCCCCGCCCCGCCCGCCGGAAACCCCCTTGCTTCCCTTCGACGATAAGGGAAGCACCCCTTCCCCACCGGCCTCGCAGGGATGACGCCTGAAGGCTCTTCATCCTCATGAGCGAGGAAGTCCGCGAGGAAACAGCCGAGAAAGCGCGCGGGGAGGAGGAAGCGAGGCTCCCCCTCTCCGAACACCTCGAGGAGTTGAGGAAGCGCCTGATCCGGTCCCTTCTCGCGCTCGGCATAGGCGCGGGGCTCTGCTACAACTGGGCGGAGGACCTGTACAAGGCGCTGCTCCGGCCCCTCCTGGTCCACCTTCCCGGCAACTCCCGCCTCATCTTCACGGAGCTCACCGAGGCGTTCCTGACCTATTTCAAGGTGGCTCTCTGGGGAGGGTTCGTTCTGGCCAGCCCGGTCATCGTCTATCAGACATGGCGCTTCATCTCGCCGGGGCTTTATCGCAGGGAGCGGTCGGTCGTCCTTGCCTGCGCCGCGTGGTCGACGGTCGGGCTGCTGGCAGGCATGGCGTTCGGCTATTTCATCGCCATTCCGCAGATCTTCTCCTTCTTCCTGGGATTCGGGCGCTCCGTCATCGTCCCCATGCCGTCCATGAAGGAATCCCTGTCACTGATCCTGCGGATGCTTCTGACTTTCGGCGTCATGTTCGAGATCCCGCTGATTCTCTACCTGCTGGGGCGAAGCGGGATCCTCACTCCCGCGCTGCTGCGAAAGGGGAGAAAGGCGGCCGTGCTGGGTGTGCTCCTTCTTGCCGCGGTCCTTACACCTCCGGACGTAGCCTCCCAGGTGCTGATCGCCGTTCCGCTCTACATACTCTACGAAGCGGGCATCCTGCTTTGCGCCCTGGGGAGCCGCAGGCACAAATCCGGGCTTCAGGCTTGAGCGTGCGGCCGAAATTCACTATAGTCGGAAGGGTGCCGTCGAACGCACCCTGACGGAGGACGCAGATGATCATCGAATGCCCGGCTTGCCGTACGCGGTTCAGACTTGACGAGGCCAAGATAAAGGGTAGAGGCGCGCGCGTCCGCTGCCGCCGGTGCGGAGAGCCCATCGTAGTACTCAAGCCCGAGGAACCGCAGACGGAGGCGGCGAAAGAAGCAGGCGGCAGTCTGCTGGATCTTCGGTCCGTGGTTCGGGAGTCGATGGGAGAAAAACCGGAAGAGGCGCCGGCGGTATTCACACCCCCTGCCGAAATTTCCGCAGGGAAAGACGAAACCGTGGCCTTACCGGATGAAGCCCCGGCGGGAAAGGAATATCCCTACGCCGGCGCCGAGGCCCTCCCGCCGGCATCGGAGGAAGAAGCGGTTCCCCCACTCCCCGATCTCGCCGTGGAATTTCGACCCGAGGAAAAGATCGACATCGACCTTCCCGCCGAGCCTCCGAAGGAGGAGCGCGCATCGGATTTCCTGATGGGCGGGGGGGAGACTCTCGACTACCTGAAGGAGGAATCCGTCAAGGCGGAGAAGGCGGAAATGTTCGATATCTCGACCAGCCTGCGGAAGGAGCCGATTGAGCTTCTTTCGACCGCGGAGGTCGAGGAGACGCCCCCTTCCGGAGCCGCGTATGAACAAGCGGGGGAGGCGCGGCAGGCCGCGCCCTTCGCGGCGCCGGCCGAATCGCCCCCGGCAGGCGAGATCGCGCCCACGGTTTTGACCGAGCCGCAGGATGCAGGGGAAGCCCTCCGTCCGAAACCGACCGCGCAACGGAAAGCCGCATCTCCGCTCCTGCGCCCGTCCCTGCTCGCCCTCGTCCTTCTGTTCGTCGCTCTGGCCGGAGGAGGCGCATACCTGGGATTCACGAAGAGCGGACAGGACCTCCTGCGGGGACTCGTTCCCGGGATGGAGTCCCTGTGGCTGCGCAACGCCGGAAAGCCGGGCCCCCAATTCGACGTCCGGAACCTGATAGGCTACTACGAAACCAACACGAAGGCCGGGAACCTGTTCATCATCAAGGGCCAGGTCGCGAACATGGGAAG
>DATBLU010000091.1:0-8106 GCA_036555205.1 Candidatus Deferrimicrobiaceae bacterium | reverse complement strand
CTCCGCCCCCGTCTCCCTCGGAACGCGCGGGAGGAAGACGGAGAAGATTACTCCTTTCCCCTCCCGGTTGTCCAGCTGGATCGACCCGCCGTGCTTCTCCACGATGGCGTGGACGATGGGGAGCCCCAGGCCCGTTCCTTTCGCCTTCGTCGTGAAGAAGGGGTTGAAGATATTATGGACCACGTCGTGGGGAATACCGCCTCCGGTGTCTCCGACGAGGAAGACCACGCCGTCGCCCTCGTCCGGAAGCGCGGGGCGGGCCGCAACGGTGAGCTTCCCGCCGCCTTCCATCGCCTGGATGGCGTTGGAGACCAGGTTCCACAGGACCTGGCGGAGCTGGTCCGGGTCGGCGGAAATTATCGGGGTTTCACTCGAGAGGTCCAGATCGGTCAGGATCCGCGCCTCCTCCAGGTCCTCCCGGAACATCGCGAGCACCTCGCGGATCTCTTCGTTGATGTCCACGCGCTTGAGCGCGGGCATTACCTCCCGGGAGAAGTACAGGGTCTGGTGGATTATCCTCTCCAGCCGATGGACCTCCTTGAGGATGATACGGGTGTACCGGCCGGAGGTCGCGGCTTCCTGCTCCTCTCCATGCCCCATGCGCGCCAGCCTCGCCGCGAAGCCGCCGATGACCGTCAGCGGGTTCTTGATCTCATGGGCGATCTTTGCGGCCATCTCGCCCAGCGCCGCCAGCTTTTCGCTGTGCACCAGACGGCCCTGGGTCGCGCGCAGATTCTCAAGCGCATTCTCGAGGCTCTCGTATAGCGAGGCGTTCTCCATAGCCAGGCAGGCCTCGGAGGCGAACATCGTGAGGATCCGGATGTCCTCGTCCGTGATCTCCCGCTCGCGGAACATGTTGTCCACGTAGATGGCGCCGCGCGCCTCCCCCTTGAAGACCAGCGGCACCACGGCGAAGGAATCGGGATGTTTTCCGCAGAACCATCGGGCCTGTTCCGAGGGGGGAAGTCCGCATCCGGTCCGGGTGCGGACCGGCCGCTTCTCCAGGACGGACTTCGAGACGAGGCATCCGGAACCGAGGATCGGGAGGCTCAGCTTCTCGACGTCCTCCCACAGCAGCTCGTGGAACTCTTCCCCCTCCGCGCCGGCTTCGCCGGTCCCGGGCGTCTCCTGCGAGAGGTCGACCGTCCGCCGCGCGTCCTTCCGGTCGCGCGGCCCCATCCCCATGCGGGCGGCCAGCGTGAGGCCGTCCTCGGAGGGCAGGAACAGGATCGCGCGGCTGAAATTCAGCCCCGTCGGGGAGGTCAGGGAGCGCATCATTATGTGGAGCAGGCGCTCGGTCTTGACCGTGGACATCAGCGCGCTCGCCAGGTTGTAGAGGGTCGAGAGCTGCTGGACCCTCAGCTGGTTCGCCTGGGCCAGCGCCTGCGCCTCCCGGTACATCGCGGAATTCTCGATCATGTTGGCGAGCTGGCTGCACACGGTCTGGATCAGGTTCACCACTTCCATGTCGAAGGCTATGTTCGGGGAGCTGGAATAGTAGCTGATGACGCCCAGCGCCTTCCCCTTGGAGAGGATCGGCAGCCCGAGGAAGGATGTAATCCCCTGCCGGGAGAGGGCGAGAAACATCGGAGAGTCTTCCGGCCCGTTGATGAGCAGGGGGCGCTTCTCCCTGAATATCTGCCCTGCCAGCAGCTTCCCGTGAGCCCTTAGCTCCCGGCGCATTCCCTGGCGGGCGTACCCCTCGTCGATCATGACCTTGAGGGCCCCCCGTCCCGCCGCAAGGCGCACCGTGCACCCGTCCGCCAGGAGAAGCCGTGAGGTTGTCTTGGCCACGTACGCCAGGATGTCCCTCACGTGGAACGTGGACGTTATCGCCCGTCCGATTTCGTTCAGCGTAATCAGCTCCGAAACGCGCTTTCGGGCGTCGTGGTAGAGCCTGCTGTTGCGGATCGCCCCCGCGGCCTCGGCGGCCACGACCCTCAGCAGCTGGATGGTTTCCTCCGAATAGCGCACCGGGGAGACGTTGGAGACGTTCATCACGCCGTAGAGGTAAACGTCGTCCATTACGGGGACCGAAAGGATCGACGTGAAGTCGCGCAGCTCCTGCAGGACGGCGAGAGGCGGAGGGTCGCTGCGCACGTCCGGGTAGAATACCGGCGCCCGCTTCTGCGCCGCCTTCCCTGCGACGCCTTCCCCGGCCCTGATCCGGAAATCGAAAAGCGTGCACTCGTCGATCTGCATGCAGGAGGAGACCCAGGGGAGCAGGTCCTCCCCGCGGTTCTCCCTCCTGTGGATGCAGACGCAGTCCGCGCCGGTCTCACGGGACAGGAAATCGCAGATGTACTTGAGGCGGTTCTCTATCAGGATGTTCGAGTTGGAGATCTCGACCACCCGCGAGAGAATGGCGAACCGATTGTCCGGGTTGATGTCCATCGGAAGCCGCGTCAGGCCTGCCTGCCCCTCTTCCGGAGGGCCTTCTCGTAAAGCCCCGCATACTCGCGCGCGGACGGGCCCCAGGAAAAGTCCATTTCCATTGCCCTCAGGACGATCCCTTCCCATCTCTTGCGGTCGGCCCAGGCGGCCAGCGCCCTCGAAACCGCATCCGAAAGCTCCGCCGCCTCGTACCCGTTGAACTTGAATCCCGTGCCTGCCCGCGGGTCCTCGTCGGCGTCGACCACCGTGTCGGCCAGGCCGCCGGTCCGCCGGACGATAGGCACGGTGCCGTACTTGAGGCTGTAGATCTGGTTCAATCCGCACGGCTCGTAACGCGACGGCATCAGGTAGATGTCGGCGCCGGCCTCGATCTTGTGCGCCAGCCTGTTGTCGTAGGCCAGGCGTACGGAGATCCGGTCGGAATATTTCCTGCCCAGCTCGGCCATGGCCTCCTCGTAAGGCCGTTCCCCGAACCCCAGGATCACGACGCGCACCGGTTGCCGGGCCAGCCATTCCCCGATCTCCGTCAGAAGGTCCAGCCCTTTCTGCGCCGTAAGCCGGCCGATCATTCCGATCACCGGCTCCTCGACCGCGCCGGTCCAGCCGAACTCCGCGAGCAGGTCCGCCCGGCATACCTTCTTCCCCGACTGGTCGTCGCGGGAGAAATTCGCGGCGATCATGCGGTCCGTGGCGGGATTCCACTCGGCGTCGTCGATCCCGTTTATGATCCCGTACAGGTCTTCCCGGCGCTCGTACAGGACTCCCTCCAGCCCGTGCCCGTATTCGGGAGTCTGGATCTCGCGGCTGTATGTGGGGCTAACCGTGGAAAGGACGTCGGCGAATACCAGGCCAGCCTTCATCAGGTTGAGCTTCCCGTAGAATTCCAGCCCCTGGGGGGTGAACAGGTCCCAACCCAGCCCCGTCAGCGGAAGGTCGTGGTTCCAGAAAAGGCCCTGGTATCCCAGGTTGTGGATCGTGAACACGGTCGCGGCCGGCTTGATCGCCTCCTCCTGTGAATACAGGGTCCGCACGTAGGCGGGAATGAGCGCGGTCTGCCAGTCGTTGCAGTGCAGGACGTCGTATCTGCGCCCCATGCGCACCAGCCACTCCATCACCGCCCGGCAGAAGAATGTGAAACGCTCGCAGTTGTCTGCGTACTCCCCGTCCTTGGTGCCGTAGAGGAACTCCCGGTCGAAGTACCTGTCGTTCCGCACCAGGAAAGCCCGCACGCCGTCGCCCGCGTCGGTCTCCTCGATCGAACCGGCCTCCTCCCTGTGCCCGAGCGGAACGCGCACGGGAGGCCCCGTCGGGGACAGGGGGAACCGCGTCGGGTCGACCGACCGGTACAGGGGGAGAACGCAGTCGGCCTCGACGCCGATGCGCCTCAGCGCCCTGGGGAGCGCTCCCGTGACGTCCGCCAGTCCGCCGGTCTTGGCGAAGGGAACGATTTCCGAGGATGCGATCAGCACTTTCAAGCTGCTTGCCCCGCTTGCCCTACTCGGGAAGCTCGCGCATGTACTTGGCCGCCTCTTCCGGCGGGGTCGGATTGATATAGAATCCCGATCCCCACTCGAACCCCGCCACCTTGGTCAGTTTGGGCATGATCTCGATGTGCCAGTGATAATAATCCGCCGCGCCTTCCTGGAACGCCGCGCTGTGGACTATGTAGTTGAACGGGGGATTCTCGAGGGCCAGGTTCAGCCTGCGCAGCGTCCGCCTGAAGATGGCGGCCAGGCTTTTCGCCTGGTCCCGCTCGATCATCTCGTAGGCGCACTGGTGGCGCTTCGGTATTATCCACGTCTCGAAAGGGAACCGCGGGGCGTACGGGGCGCATGCCAGGAACTCCCCGCTCTCCTCCACGATGCGGACCTTCTGCTCCATCTCCTGCACGATGATGTCGCAGAAAAGGCAGCGATCGCGGAAGCGGAAATACTCCCGGCAGCCCGTCATCTCCTCGATCACGCGCTTGGGAACTACGGGCAGGGCGATCAGCTGGGAGTGGCTGTGGGATAGCGACGCGCCGGCCGCCGCGCCGTGGTTCTTGAAGATGATGACCGACTTGAACCGCCGGTCCTTCTTCAGGTCCAGCAGGCGTTCCCTGTAAGCCCAGAGCACGTCCTCGAACCGGCTCTCGTTCAGGTCGAACAGGTCGACGTCGTGCCGCTCGGTCTCTATCACTACCTCGTGGGCCCCGATCCCGTTCATCCGGTCGTAGACGCCGTCTCCCGCCTTGCCCAGGTCTCCCTCGATGCGCAAGGCCGGGAACTTGTTGGGGACCACCCTCAGCGTCCAGCCCGCCTCGTCCGAAGAACCGGACTGCCGGTACGACAGGATCTCGGGGGGGGTCATCCGCTCGCTCCCGGGACACAGGGGGCACATGCCCTCCTTCCTGGGGGTCGGCTCCGGCTGGAACTCGTGGGGGCGCTTCGCGCGCTCTGTCGAAATTATGACCCACCGACCCACGATCGGGTCTTTTCGCAACTCCGTCATAGGTCCTCCGAAAGGACACGGAAGGGAGCGGAAGGGCTTATTTTAGTTCTTCCTCTTCCGCTACGGTCTTGCAGTCGATGCACATGGTGGTCATCGGGCGCGCGATCAGGCGCTTCTCCTCAATCTCTCCTCCGCAACCCTCGCATATCCCGAAAGTTGCGTTATCGATGCGCTTGATAGCCTCCTTGACCTTCGCCAGGAGCTTGCGCTCGCGGTCGCGGAGCCGGAGGGTGAAGTTCCGGTTCGACTCGAGAAGGGCGCGGTCCGTCGGGTCGGGGAAATTTTCCTCCAGGATCGCCGTCATGTCGGACACGGTTTTCCCCGCCCCCGCCAGAAGCTCGTCCATCTGGCGCTGGAGTTCCTCGCGGCATTTGTCCAGGACCCTTCGGTCCATCGATTGCCCCCGGGGAGCGGCTATACAGAATTATAATCTATCTTCTTCCGCAGGAAGGTGCAAAGCAAGTCTAGCGGAGCCGGAAACGGACCGGGACCTCGAACCAGCCGGGCATGGAAGGCAGCGGCGCGGCACGGGCGACTCCGCTGCTGGCGGCCTCGTCGAGCGCCCTTGCGCCGCTGCTTCTCGCCACCCGTATCTCCTTCGGAATTCCCCCCGCGCCTACGCGGATGCGCAGGAGCACTTCCCCCTCCTGCCCGCGGCGTATCGCCTCTTCCGGGTAAACGATGCGCGATTCGATCCTTTCCCGCAGCAGGCGTATCTCCGCCCCTTCCCGCACTAAGCCTGCGGGGCCCGCGGGCGGACGCCCGGCGGGCATCACGCCCTCCCCGGCAGGTTCGCGCCCGGAATGCTCCGCGCCGCGGAGCGACGGCTCAAGGAGCCCCGCCGACGCCGCGGAGGATGACGGTGCGGGGCGCTCTCCGCTCCGCGCAGGCCCATGCCCGGCATCCGGGGCGACTGCGGCAGCCAGGGGAATCTCCACTGGCGACAACCTGGAAGGAAGGACAAGAGGTGTCGACGCGTCGGCGCCGGGATGCCGGGACGCCTTCGCCGCCTGGCGGACCGGATTCTTGCGCGATGCGGACGTTGCGGCGGCCATGAGACCCTTTCCCTCCGCGGAAACGCTTTCCGCGGGTCCTTCGACCAGGGAGACCTGGACGACGCCGGGGGAATTCGGACCCGCCGCGTACCCCGCAAGGAGAAGGCACGACAGCAGCAGGAGGTGTCCCGCAGCCGAGCCGAGGAGCGGCCCCCCGATTCCCGCCGCCCCCCAACTCTTGTCGCGCCGTTTGCCCGTGGCCGCATCCGTCCCGCTCAAGCTTGCGGCTCCCCTTTCAGATCTTCAGCTCCGCGCCCAGGAGGAAGTTGATCCCCGGGGCGGGGAACTCGATCCTTTCCTCGTATTTCCTGTTAAGGAGATTCTGTATCCTGCCGACGAGCGCGATTTCACGGAAGTCCGCGCCGGGAACAGTCCATCGGTATTTCGAGTAGACATCCACGCGCGAGTAGCCGGGACGCCGGCTGGCGGTTCCGTTCAGCGGAGCGTCGATCTGGTCGCTCTCCACGAGCCAATCCGCCCTTGCCTGGAAAGAAGGGGACGGCGACAGGAGAAGCGTCGAGGCGGCCTTGTGCCTGGGAATCCCGATGATCCGTTTTCCGCCTGCCGAGTCCCATGTGTCGGAGTACGTATACGAAAACACCGCCTCGGCTCCCGGCGTAACGAGGAACGCAGCCTCTGCTTCGACTCCCCGCGAAAATGCGCGCCCCCTGTTCAGCAGCTGCCCGAAGCCTTGCGGCCCCGGGACCGAGGCGTCGAACTGGATCAGGTCGCGGAACGCCTGGTAGAACCAGGTCCCGGAAAGCTTCCCCTGCCCGCCGGCGAACGCGACGTCCGAGCCCGCCTCGTACGAGACCGCGACCTCGGGGGAAAGCGCCGGGTTCCCGACGAAGACGTCCTTTTTTTCCGAGATCGTCGGCACCCGGAAACCGCGCCCCACTGCGGCGCGGACCCTGACCGTGCCCTCTCTCAACTCGCGGTATGCCGCGACTTTCGGATTGAACTGCGTTCCCGCCTCCGAGTTCCTGTCCAGGCGGGCGCCGAGGCTTATGCCCGTGCGCTTCCCTGGCCGGAACTCCTCCTGGACGAAGACCGAGCGGTTGAAGGTCGAGGAAGCGAGGTCCGTGCCGCCGAAGTCCGACCGGAATACGTCGGTGGCCCGGTCCTTCTCGTACTCGACCCCGAGGAATGTGGTGGAAACCGGGCCGGGGGAGAATCGTCCCTCGAAGCGGAAATCCATCTTCCGGGTCTTGGTCACGTCGCTAAATACGAAGGGAAGGGCATCTCCCGGGTCCCCCGGGTCCTTTTCGTCGAAGAATTCGTCGAACACCATGCCGGATGCCGAGAGCGTCATCGACTTGGCGACCGCGGTTTCCCAGCGCGCCCCCGACATGAAGCTGCGCCGTTTCAGCAG
Source organism: Candidatus Deferrimicrobiaceae bacterium (assembly GCA_036555205.1). GTDB lineage: Bacteria > Desulfobacterota > Deferrimicrobia > Deferrimicrobiales > Deferrimicrobiaceae > FEB-35. Next base: position 795 of record DATBLU010000091.1, on the reverse strand, counting down.
GTGGTTGACGTCCCTCGGCGTGCCGAAGTCTATCGGTATCCCTTTCTCCTGGTCGGTGGAAAACGCGATCGCGTGCAGCCTGCTGCGGCCGCCCAGCCTCGCTTCGCCGGCGCCGAGGAAGGAGAAGAGAGATGTGTCGTCGTTCGTGTGGATTCCCTCGCTCCTCCACGCTCCCGCCCCCAGGCGGAAGTTGCCGCGCTCCCCCGCCCCCTGCGCGAAAGCGGTCCCCTTCACGGAGTTGAAACTGCCCCCGGCTATCCCCAGCCCCTGCTGCCGTCCCTCCTCTCCTTTGCGCGGGATGAAGTTCACCACCCCGCCCATCGCCCCGGATCCGTAGAGCGCGCTCTGCGCGCCGCGGACCACCTCCACGCGCTCGAAATCGTCCAGCGGCAGCGAGCCGATGTCGAACGAGCCGAGAGTCGGGCTGTTGACGGGAAATCCGTCTATCATCACCAGCGTGTGCGCCGCCAGCCCGCCGCGGATCTTGATGTTTTCGCGGTTGCCCGGGCTGCCGGTCCTCTGGACGTCGACGCCGGGGATTCCCCTCAGGACGTCTCCGGCGACGGCCGGACTTTTCAGCTCGATCTCCTCGCGCGTCACCACGCTCACCGACGAAGCCTGCTCGGACGCCTTCTGCTCGATGCGCGTAGCCGTGACCACTATCGGGTCGAGCCTGGTCGCTTCCTGCGCCCTCCCTGGTCCGGGGATCCCGACCGCGGCGGCGAAAATAAACACGGCGAACCTCCTCCGCAATCCCACGCCACTTGCTTCTCCCATCTCTCCTCCTCTCCCTCG
>DATBLU010000270.1:0-4412 GCA_036555205.1 Candidatus Deferrimicrobiaceae bacterium | reverse complement strand
CCGGCGAGGAGCTCCCCCTTGAACTTCTCGACGGTGCAGGAGAGCCCGTTGCTGGCCGAATCGACGAAAGGGTTGTCGATCTGGTAAGGGTCGCCCGTCAACACGACCTTGCTGTTCTCGCCCGCGCGCGTGAGGATCGTCTTCACCTCGTGCGGGGTCAGGTTCTGGGCCTCGTCGATGATGATGTACTGGTTCGGTATGGATCTCCCCCGGATGTAGGTCAGCGGCTCGATCTCAAGTATCCCGAGGTTTATGAGCTCCTGGTAGCCGCGCATGCCCTGCCGCTTGCGGCGGCTGAACCCGAAGAGGTACTCCACGTTGTCGAAGATCGGCTGCATCCAGGGCTTGAGCTTCTCCTCAACGTCCCCGGGGAGGAAACCGATGTCCTTGCCCATGGGGAACACGGGCCGGGATACGAGCAGCCGCTGGAATACCTCCTCGTCGGACGTCTTGCGCAATCCCGCGGCGATCGCGAGAAGTGTCTTCCCGGTCCCCGCCTTTCCTGCGAGCGTCACCAGCTTCACCGTGTCGTCGAGCAGGATGTCGAGGGCGAAGTGCTGTTCCTTGTTGCGCGGCCGGACTCCCCAGACGTCCTCCTTGAAAGCGGGAAGCGGGCGCACCTTCTTCCTCCCCGCGTCGTACCTGCCAAGGGCGGATGCGTTCGAGGCGCCGTCCCGCAGCACCAGGTACTCGTTCGGAAACAGGTCGTCCGCGCCCGGCGGCTGGGAGCTCTCCCCCGCCCCGTAGAACGAGTCGATCCATCCCTTGCCGACCTCCACATCCCGGAACCCCTTGTAGAGCTCCTCGATCTCCACTCGGCCGCTTTCGTAGTCCTGCGCGCGCAGCCCCAGCGCGTCGGCCTTGATCCGGAGGTTCGTATCCTTGGAGATAACCACCACGGGCAGGTCCTTCTCCCGGGCGCGGACGCTCAAGGCGACAGCGAGAATGTGGTTGTCCTCCTTGGCGCCGTAGAGCTCCGCCGGAAGGAGCGATGTCCCCTCCGCGCCGAACGCCACGCGCAGCTCCCCCCCGTTTTCTAGGGGCACGCCCTCGGAGAGGCTGCCTTCCTCGCGCATCTTGTCGATGAACTTGGACACCGTGCGGGCGTTGCGCCCGAGCATGTTCAGGTCTTTCTTGAAGTGGTCCAGCTCCTCGATCACCGTGATCGGGATGATGACGCGGTTGTCCTGGAACTTGAACACGGCGTTCGGATCGTGCAGGAGGACGTTGGTGTCCAGCACGAAGTTTTTTATCATCACTTTAATTCGGTCAGCTTTTGCCGCGCCTGCGATGCGGCGGAGGACTTGGGGTATTTGGTCTGGACCAGTTCGAACAGCGTACGGGCATTCTTGCGGTCGGAAAGCCCCAGGAAGGAGAGCCCTTGCTTGTACATGGCGTCAGGCGCCTTGTCGCCGCCCGGATACTTGTCGATCACGTCCTGGAAGGAAAGAATCGCGTTCTCGTAGTCCTTCTCGGCGTAGAAAGTCTCGCCCTTCCAGTAGAATACGTTCGGCAGCAGCCTGTGGCCGGGATGCTTCGACGCGAACGCGACGAGGACCTGCCGTCCCTTGCGTGTTTCCCCGCCCTTGATGAGCCCGAGAGCGTAGTCATACATCTCCTCGGGATTTTTCCAGTCCTGCGGGACCGCCGCCGCGGGACCCGAAGCCGGGGGGGAAGCGGCCGCGGTCTTCTCCTCCAGGGCGACGACGCGACGTTCGAGCTCCTCGACCCTGGCGGCCTTTCCCCTGATCTCCTGGATTGCCTGCCCCTGCTCGGCCGTCTTGTCGTTCAGCAGGGCGATCTCCTTCTGGAGCTGCACCTTCGTCTCGTCGGCGCGGGTCGTCACGGCGACCAGGTCCGACTTGACCTGGTCGTAGGAAGCGGTGAGATCCGCGACGTTCCTCTGCATGGAGGAAATATCCCCGGCATCGGCGCGGCCCGGCGCCGCCGGGGCGAAGGTGCGGGAGGGCGCGGAGGCCTTGACCCCCGCGACCTCCTTCTTGAGCTGCACGATCTCGTCCTGGAGTCGGACAAACGCGCCCGTGTCGGCGACCGCGCATCCCCCCGCGGCTGCCGCAAGGACAGCGAGACACAATATCCGCGTCAGGCTTCCGAACCTCATGCGGTCGCTACTTCACCACGAAGTGGCCGCGGCGGTTCTTGGCCCATGCACCCTCGGTGTGCCCCGGATCCAGCGGCTTCTCCTCGCCGAAGCTGACCGTGGCAAGAGCCGAGGCCGGCACGCCCAGGGACACCAGGTAAGCGCGCGCGCTTTCCGCGCGGCGGTCTCCCAGCGCCATGTTGTACTCGGAGGTCCCGCGCTCGTCGCAATGCCCCTCGATCGTCACTCGCGCGCCCTTGTTCTTCTTCAGGTAGTCCGCCACGCTCGACAGGACCGGCTTGGCGTCGTCCCGGATGAACGACTTGTCGAAGTCGAAGTGTATGTCCTGGAACGGAGACGGCCTCTCCTGGGTGACCGCAGCCCCTGCCTCGGCGGCAGCGACTTGCGTACCGCCCGGAGCGGGAGCCGGGGGCGCCTCCGGCTTCAGCGATTCGGAGACGATGCCTCCCGGAGGCGCTTTGCTCTGCGCGGCAGAAGGAGCGCCGGCTGCCTCTCCCGATTTCACTTCCTGCTTCTTGGCGCAGCCCATGGCGAAGAGCATCGCCACCGCGAGAACTACCGCTCCCAGCTTCCAGACCCCTCTTTTCCCCATCACCTTCTCCTCCCGTAGAATAGGTTGAGCCGCAACATCAGGTTCAAATCGTGGTTTTCATGATTATCGTCGGTTACCTTCGAGGAGACCATGCAGGTGAACCCACCCCGGAAAGCCCGGAATACAGGCTTTTTCCCCACCGGCCGTCCGCGGATATTATTTTCAATTCAGAATATCCCTTTTTCTGAAAGGTGTAAACCACGTACCGGCCGTCGGGGGAATACGAGGGATCGGTGCAGTCGCCGTCGGCCGACACGAGGAGGCGCTGGTCGGAGCCGTCCGGCTTCACCGTGTAGAGCGAGAATTTGCCCCCGGCCTGGGACGTGAAGGCGATCCTGTCGCCGGCGGGGGACCACGAAGGAGAAGTGGAGTATCCCCCCGCGTTCGAAATCCGCAGGTCCTTTCCGCCCTGAAGATCCCGGATGTATACCTGCGGCGACCCGCCCCTGTTGGAGACGAACGCGATTTTCCTGCCGTCCGGCGACGCCGACGGGGAGACCTGTATCCCCCATCCCCCGATCACCTTTTCCGAATTGGAACCGTTGGTGCGCACGCGATAGATCTCGGAGTTGCCCCCCACGCTTACCGACGCGAACAGCGCCTCTCCTTTCGGAGTGAAGCTTCCCGGGGACTTCGAGTTCCCGAATTTCACGAGCGCCCGCTCAGAGCCGTCCTGAAGGTTGCGCAGGTAGATAACCGGGACGCCCGTCTTGAAGGACGTGTAGGCAAGCATGTCGCCGTCCGGCGACCAGCGGGGGAAGAGATTGAAGCTCCGGTTGTCCGTGATCCGGCGGGGTTCATGCCCGTCCAGGCCGACTATGTACACCCCCTTGTCCCTTCCTCCCCGCGACGTCGCGGTGAAGGCGATCTCCGTGTCGAAGATCCCCCGCACGCCCGTGAAAGCGTAAAGGATCTCGTTGGAGAACTTGTGGGCGATGGTCCGGAAGCTTCGGGCCGGCCCGGTGTACCTCCTGCCGGCCATCATGTTCCCCAGCGTCGAATCGTAGAGCCTCAGCTCGACGGTGATCTGGTCTCCACGCGCGTCGACCTTCCCGATGACGACCGCCTCTGCGCCTATCAGCTTCCAGTCGGGGAAGGAAAGCGTCCTTCCCGAAAAATGGGCCGGCACGATCCTCTCGAGGTAAGAATTCTTGGACAGTATTTCGAAGAGGGCCGTCATGCCGAGGTCGTCCCCGATCACTTTCGGTATGGACGCGGCAAGCGACTGGTCGCCCGATGCCACGACGAGGGCAGGCAGGGCCACCGGCATCCGCCTGCCGCCGGGCGCATTGATGTCTATGTAAAGAATGGCGCTCGCCGGCGCCGGGGCCAGGACGAACGCGATGAAGATGAGCAGCAAACCCGCCAGGCGCTTCCTCATGATCCATTCCCCCCGTAGAAGCGGAATCCCACGTCATAGTGGTCCTCGCCGCCGCGGAGCTGCTCGGGCGGTATGGGGAGCGGGCTGGCCTTCTGGATCGCGCGCCGCACTGAATCGTCGAAATACGGATTCCCCGAGAATTTCTCCATGAGGACGTTTGAAACCCCGCCGTTCTTTTCTATGGTGATGCGCACCTGGACCATCAGTTTCCCCGCGTCCTTCTGCGCCAATTCGGGTACGGTCCAGTTCGCGCGGACCTTTTCGTCGAGCGCCCGGGCGTATGCCAGGATCTCGGGCGCGACGCGCACGTTTCCGGC
>DATBLU010000262.1:0-6569 GCA_036555205.1 Candidatus Deferrimicrobiaceae bacterium | reverse complement strand
ACGCCGCCGAGGTCGGCGGGATCATCCACTGCTTCTCGGGGGACTACGAGATGGCGCGCAGGGCGATCGGGATGAACTTCCTCGTCTCCATCCCCGGCGCAATCACCTACAAGGGCTCGCAGACCCAGGCTGAGGCGGTCGGTAAAATCCCGCTGGAGAAGCTCCTGATAGAGACGGACTGCCCGTTCCTTGCCCCGCTGCCGCACCGGGGGAAGCCGAACGAGCCGGCATACGTACCGCTCGTGGCCCGGAAAATCGCGGAGATCAAGGGCGTGTCGGCGGAGGACGTCGGCCGGGTGACGGCATTGAATGCGCTCAGGATCTTCCGCATCCCTGCGGAGGAAGAGGTACGCGTTTCCTACAAGATCCGCAACTCCCTCTATCTCAACATCACCAACAGGTGCACCAACGCATGCACCTTCTGCGCGAAGCGGGACGACTTCCACGTAAAGGGGCACTACCTGAAGCTTCCCGGAGAGCCTTCCGTAGCGGACATCCTCGCGGAGGTGGGCGATCCCGCGCGGTACGACGAGATAGTTTTCTGCGGGTTCGGGGAGCCCTTCCTTCGGCTTTCCGACGTCAAGGCGATCGCGAAGGAGTTGAAGTCAAAGGGGGCGAGGATCCGCGTAAACACCGACGGGCTGGCGAACCTGGTGCACGGGCGCAACATCATTCCGGAACTGGTGGGACTGGTCGACGCCCTGTCCGTGTCGCTCAACGCCCCGGACGCCGAAACCTACGCCCGCATCTGCCCGAACCGGTACGGACCGGCGTCATTCGCCGCTGTAATCGACTTCCTGAGGGAGGCGCCGCGCCACGTGCCGTCGGTCGTGGCGACCGCGGTGGCCCTGCCGGATCTTGACCACGAGGCGGTCCGCAGGCTGGCCGAGTCGATCGAGGGCGTCACGTTCCGCCTCCGCCCCTTCGCCGAGGTCGGGTGAGGGAACTTACCGCTGCTCGACCGGGTACCCCTTCTCTTTCAACCGCTCCAGGATGCCGTCCTTCCCGACAAGGTGCGCCGCGCCGACCACGATGAAATACGTCTCCCCCTTGTTCAGGAACTCCTCGATCTTCTCCGCCATGGTCCGGTTCCGGCGGGAGACCAGGATTTCGTACACCGGCAGAAGTTTCGGGTATTCGTCCCTGCTCCGGTGGACCACCGCCTCCATCGCCTTCGCATCCCCCGCTCTCCAGGCCGAGAGGATCGAGTCTGCCTCCGCCCCGGCCGCCTCAAGGTCCGTCAGCGTGTAGAAAAGAAACAGGTCCTGGAGCCCCTCCGGCAAGCCTTTCAGGAGATTGACCACCGAATCGTACGCCTCAAGCTCGACGATCTTCTTCCGGCCGTCCGCCTTTTCCAGGAAGTAACGGTCGATCCCGTAATCGGGGTCGAGGCCCATCTTCATATATTCGATATTGACCGCCGTCAGGGCGAGCGCCCACGGCCTCAACCTGTCCACCCGGTCCATCCCCAAGGGGTGAAGCTTCCGGCGGACGAGGTCGTACGTGTCCCGGGAGACGTGCTTCTCCAGCGTATCGCCTTCCGGGTAAAGTGCGTTCTCCTGGATGAGCTTTCCAAGCTTGTCCTTCTGACGGGGGCCGATGTCGGTCTCTACGGCCAGGACGGTCGAACCGGCGAAAGCCTCTTCGATCCTCCCGTCCAGCGGGTACATATCCTTTTTAAGGAGATGGATCGACCCGAGCAGGTGGGCGGCCCCCTTCTCCGATCGAACCGTCCAGAGGAATACGTTTCCGCCGGAATGTGAGCCCCCGTCCCCCCGCGCCGAAGAAGCGAGCAGCAGGAGAACCAGGCAGCAGAGGAGGAGGCGGGCGCGATTTCTTATCATGTCCACCTTCACCAAAAGGCGGCGCGCTATTTCCCGGGTTTCCCGGAGAAGAGGTACCGCTCGAACATACGGTTGTACTCGGTCCAGCGCGCCCCCTCGCGCAGGTCCTCCATAGCCTCGGTGAACGCGTTGGACTTGGCGTCCATGTTCTCGACGAAGTGGAGCAGGATGGCCTCGAGGGTCTTGGGCCGCCTGGGCGATCCGTACTCCAGTTCCCCGTGATGGGACAGTATCATGTGCGTCAGGAGCATCTTCCTCTCCGGCGGGAACCCGGCGATCTTTTCGCATGCGCGGGAGACCCACTCGGCGCCCAGGTAGATGTGGCCGAGCAGCCGGCCCTCGTCGGTGTAGTCGAACGTGCCTTCGTACGAGAGCTCCTCCACCTTGCCTATATCGTGCAGCAGGGCCCCCGCCACCAGCAGGCCGCCGTCGACGCCCTCGTAGTGCGACGCCAGGAACCGGCAGATGGCTGCCACCGACACCGTGTGCTCCAGCAGTCCGCCGATGTAGTCGTGATGCAGGCTCTTTCCGCCCGGGGCCTGGCGGAACCGGCGCGCCATGTCCGTCGCGGGCGGATCGGGAAAGACGCCGTCGAGCAGCTTGCGCAGACAGTCGTCGGAGACCCCGTCCACAAGCTCCCGAAGCTGCCGCCACAACGGGTCTATCCCGCGCTTGGTCACAGGTAGGAAATCGCCGAGGTCCGGCTTCGCGCCTTCGACCTTCTGCACGTCGTGGACCTTTAGCTGTATCCGCCCCTGGTACTGTATTGCCGTCCCGCCGACCTCGACGATGTCGTCCCTGTCGAACCGCCTCCCGATTTCCTCCGCGCGGTCCCAGACCCGGCCCTCCAGCTGCCCGGTCCTGTCGCGCAGGGCCAGGTTCAGGTACGGCTTGCCGGCGTTGCTCGTGAGCTGCGCCTTGCCGCCCACCAGGAAAAGCTCACGGACCTGCTCCCCTTCCTTAATATCCTTGACGAACCTGGTCTTTGCCATGGAGGCACCGTCCTTACGCGGAAAGTTTTTCGAGAATGCGGAGGGCGCAACGGATTCCGTCCACGGCGGAGGATACGATCCCGCCGGCGTGCCCGGCCCCCTCTCCCACAGGATACAGCCCTTTCATTGTAACCGACTCATGATTCTCCCGCTCGATCCGAACGGGGGAAGATGTCCGCGACTCAACTGCGTAAAGCGTGCTCTCCTGGGTGAGGAATCCCCGCATGGTCTTCCCGAACTCGCGCAGGCCGAACCGGATATCCTCCTCCACTTTCCTGGGCAGGATCCCCGACAGGTTCGCGCGCGCCACCCGGGGTGCAAGCACCTTTCCGCGGGACAGGTTCAGGTCCCTTCCCTCGAGGAACCCCATCAGGTTCATCGCCGGGACGCCGTAATTCCCCCCTCCCTTCCTGAAGGCGCGAACCTCGATCAGCTCCTGGAGCTCCATTCCCGCGAAGACGTCGCCGGCGCCGAAGTCCTCCCCGGACACCGAGGCCACGATGCCGCTGTTGGCGAATCCCGAAGCCCGCCCGTGCGAACTCATCCCGTTGACGGGCATCCCCGAGGCGTTGGAAGCCGCGGCCAGCACTTCGCCGCCGGGGCACATGCAGAAGGAGTAGATTCCCCGGCGCGACGGGGCGCGCGCCGCCAGCCGGTAGTCGGCCGGGGGCAGGCCGGCCCTCCCGGCGGACCTGCCGTACTGGATCCGGTCGATGAGCGCCTGCGGATGCTCCACACGGAAGCCTACCGCAAACTCCTTGGCGGACATTTTCACCCCTCTTGCCAGCAGCATCCGAAGCGTGTCCCTCGCCGAGTGCCCGATGGCGAGCACGAGGTCCGCGCACGGGATCTCCTCCCCGTCCGCGAGCCGGATCGACGTCACCCGCCCCCCTTTCGCCTCTATATCCGCAACCCTCGCCCCGAACCGGACATCGGCTCCGAGCGAAACGAGCTCCTCCCGCATCCGGCGGCAGAAGCCCTTGAGCCGGTCGGTCCCGACGTGGGGCTTGGCATCGGCCGGCAGGCCGGGCAGCCCCGAGAATTCCCCGAAGACGCCGATAACGTGCGAAACCAGCGGGTCTCCTATACGCGTAGTGAGCTTCCCGTCGGAGAAGGTCCCCGCTCCCCCTTCGCCGAACTGGACGTTGCTCTCCGGGTCGAGCGCACCGGTCTTCCAGAAAGCCGCTACGTGCCCCGACCTCTCCTCGACCGGGCGGCCGCGCTCCAGAAGAAGCGGAGGGGCGCCGAACCGGGCGAGCGTTAAAGCCGCGAACAGGCCGGCGGGACCCGCGCCTACGACCACCGGGCGCAACGCGGGCTTGCGTACCTTCCCCGCGGGGAAAGGGTCGGGCGCCGGCTTGACCATTCGCGCGGAATTCACGCGGGAGCGGACAGACTCCTCGAGGCCGGGCGTGCGCAGGGAGACCTCCGCCGCATAGACGCGCAGCACGTCCCCCTTGCCGCGCGCGTCCAGGCCTCGCCGGACGACGGAAAAATGCACCACCTCATCCCCGGAAACTCCTATAATGGCAAGGACCCGCGAAAGCAGATCCTCTTCCGGGAAATCGAGCGCTGCACGGATGTCGTCGATGCGGATCGCCAAACGCGTTCTACCCTTCCTCGTCCTGCTCCTGGTCCCCCTGGCCGCGGCATCCTGCAGGTCGATCCTCAAGGAGGCGTTCAAGCCGCCGAAGGTCCGCGTCGCGGACGTCCTGCTTACGAATAACCCCCTCGACGATCCGAAGGGACCGTGGGCGTTCACGCTGACGCTCGCGGTGAACAACCCCAACAGCTACCCCCTCAACGTCTCCCATGTAGCCTACGCGGCCGTCATAGGTCGGGAAACGGTCGCCGAGGGGGATCACCGTTCGGATATCCGGGTCGAGGCTTCCCAGGTTACGACGGTATTGGTACCGCTCACGGTTCGTCCGGAGGCCTTCCGGGACGCGATGCGCCAGGTCATGCATGCCCGGCATCTCGATTACGAGTTCAACGGCTCCGTCGCCCTGCATGCGCCGGTTGTGGGCGTCGTCCGCATCCCGTTCTCCAGGACCGGCACCATAGACCCGGTCGATCTCCTGAGGAAGAAGGGATTCGGCATCAATTGACCGGGCAGGGGGGCTCCCTGCCGCCAAGGACCGCAAGCATGTTTTCGGCCGCCAGCCGCCCCATGCGCTCCCGGGTTTCCATCGTGGCGCTCCCCACGTGCGGAAGCAGCACCGCGGAAGGGGCGGCGAGAAGATCCGGGTGAACCGCGGGCTCCTTCTCGTAGACATCCAGCCCGGCGGCGAATATGGCTCCCCCGGCAAGGGCTTTCGCAAGGGCCTCCTCGTCCACCACCTCGCCGCGGGAGATGTTCACGAGAACCGCCGACGGCTTCATCCTGCCCAGCCGTTCCATGCCGATCATCCCCCGCGTCTCCGCGGTGAGCGGCACGCAAAGGATAATGAAGTCGCTTTCGGCGAGGAGTTCGTCCAGTCCGCGGTATTCGGCGCGAAGGACGCTTTCCTTGCCTGAGGGCAGCCTGTTGCGGTTGCAGTAAAGTATTCTCATGCCGAACCCCGCGGCGCGCACCGCGACGGCGCTGCCGATCTTCCCCATCCCGACGATTCCGAGCGTGGCGCCGTAGACCGGAACGCCGAGAAATCCCCAGGGATCCCATCCGGCGAACTTTCCCGCGCGAAGCGCCCTCTCCGCTTCGGAAAATTTCCTCGCGGCCGCAAGAAGCAGCGCGAATCCCAGGTCGGCGGTCGCCTGCGTCAGGACGTCCGGGGTGTTGCACACCCGGACGCCGCGCCGGCCGGCCTCCGCGACGTCGATGTTGTTGACGCCTACCGCATAGTTGGAGACCACCTTGAGCCCCGGGCCGGCCGCGTCCATGACGGCGGCGTCTATCCGGTCCGCAAGCGTGCAGAGTATGCCTGCCGTCCCCGGAACCAGCCGGAGCAGCTCCTCGCGGGGCATCGGGGAATCCGGCGGAGGGGCGGCGAGAACGGCGCCCGTTCCGAGGCGCGCGGGGGAAACCCCGGGCAGACGCCGGGTCACCACCACTTTGGGGAGCGATGCGACCAAGCCTTCCTCCCGAGAGTCGCCGGATGCAAGCCTGATGCGGATGGAGCAACATTACGTTACCGGAATCGGGCTGTCATCGGATAATATCAACGGACCCTGATCTTCGGTGATTATACAGGTGATGATGCGGACGGGCAAAAACGACCCGATCGGCGACATCGAGACGGAGCTTGCGCGGCGCAAGGCCGTCTTCGTCCGGGAGCGGTTCCGCGTGCCGGCATATCCGCAGATCTCCCCGTCCGCCGGGTTCCTGCTCTGCGCAACCGGCGCACTTCTCCTGGCGTCGGGACGTCCGGCATCGTCATTCCTCGTCGGAATCTCGGGTGCGCTTGTCCTTGTCCTTTCCGCCTGCGGGTTTTCCCCCCTCGACTGGCTCGGCCCGAAGGAGGGACGATCCGTGCTGGTTGTTCCGGGAACGCCATCCGGCGAGGACCGGAAGGCCCTTTTCCTCGCGATCCCAGTCTGCTGCCGGATGACCTCCTCGGAGTTCTTCTCCCGCGAAGCGGCGATCAGGAGGGCATTTTCCGTCTCCGGCGTTCTCCTTTCCCTTGCGCTTCCCGTATTCTCGGGCGCCGCCGCGCTGCTGTATCTTCCCTCCCTCCCGGCGGCCGGAGCGCTTGCGGGGGCGGCCTTGTGCCTGCTCGGGGCGGGCGAATGGGCG
>DATBLU010000260.1:0-6193 GCA_036555205.1 Candidatus Deferrimicrobiaceae bacterium | reverse complement strand
CCGGAAAGCTCCGGCTGCAAGCGCCGGCCCGGGCGCCAGGCCTGCGCCGAAACCCACGCGGCCTTTCCCCGGGCGAAACGGATTCGCGCGTTCCGCACCTTCCCGCCCCGCAACCCTTTTCGGACCGCGGCGTCCGCGTCGATGCGGCCCTTCGGCGGCGTGAAATGCCGCCCCGTCACCTCGACCCGCCTTATGCGCGAAAGCGGATGACGGAACGCCTTTTTCTGCCTCGGGGAGATCCCTATGAGGTGCCACTCCCCGCGGTAATAGTGCAGCTTCAACGGCTCCACCTCCCCGCCGGCGGGTTCGCCTTCCTGGCGGGAGTCGAAATGCAGCAGCGCCGCCCTGCGCCGGGTGATCGCCCGAAGGAGGTCGAAAAACACCTTGTCCGGCGCATCGCCTCCCCTGCCAGCCTCGAAGGATACCGCCTCCTCCGCGTTCGAAAGCGCGGTCGCCTTGAACAGCTCGTCCAGCCGGCCGCATACGTCCGCGGCCTCGTCCCTCAACGGAGGCTTGATCCGCCTGAAGAGGCGCCTGGCGAACAGCAGGGCTATCACCTCGTCTTTCCGGAAGAAGGCCTGCGGCAGGTAGAACTCGGGATCGCCGTAAACGTACCCCCTGGCGGCGGCGTCGAATTTCAAGGGCGCCTGGAGCCGATCGCGCAGGAACTCGATGTCCCGCTGGGCGGTCCGCAGCGAAACCCTGAAATGGGACGCAAGGTCCGCGGACGCCGGGCGGCCCCCCGCGCGGATGCGCTCGTCGAGCCACATGACCCGTTCCATCGTCATTTCATCCGCCCTCCGGCAGGTCGCCCAGGTAGGCCGCCTGCACCCTGGGATCATTCTGCAGATCGGCCGGGTTCCCGTGCAAGACAATCCTTCCCGCCTCCAGCACGTACGCCCTATGCGCGACGGACATCGCCATGCATGCGTTTTGCTCGACAAGAAGGATGGCGGTGCCGCTCCGGTTGACCTCGCCGATCATCTCGAAAATCTCCCTTACGAGCAGCGGGGAAAGACCCATCGAGGGCTCGTCCAGGAGCATAAGGGCCGGGCCGGCCGCGAGTGCCCTGCCGAGGGCCAGCATCTGCTGTTCCCCTCCCGAGAGAGTGCCCGCCTGCTGCCTGGAACGCTGTGCGAGCCGCGGAAAAAGCGAGTATACCCTTTCGAGCGATTCGGCCGTCTCCCGCCCCGGCCGCCGCGTGTATGCGCCCATGTGCAGGTTCTCCCCTACCGTCATGTTTGCGAAGATCCCCCGCCCCTCCGGCACGTGGGAAATTCCCATCCGGGAGATCCGGTGTTGCGGAAGTCCCGCCAGGTCCCTGCCGTTGAACTCGATTTTTCCGGAGCGCGGCGCAAGCACTCCCGAGATCGCCTTGAGCGCCGTTGTCTTCCCCGCTCCGTTGGCCCCGACAAGTGACACGATCTCCCCCGCGCCGACGCTCATGGAAACGTCCCTGAGCGCATGAAGATTATCGTGATATACGTTGATATTTTCGATATTTAAAAGCATAAATTCAACTTTTGCATCACGTCATTTCCCGTCCTTGGATTCCTTGCCCAGGTACGCCTCTATCACGCGCGGATCGTTTCGTATCTCGCGAGGGGTTCCCCGCGCGATGACTTCGCCGAAATCCATGACCACGATCCTCTCGCAGATGCCCATGACCAGCCGCATCTGGTGCTCGATCAGGAGGATCGCCAGCTTGTACCGGGTCCTGATTTCGAGGATGAATTCCATCAGCTTCCCCACCTCGGAGGCGTTCATGCCGGCGGCGGGCTCGTCCAGGAGCAGCAGGTCCGGCTCCGACGCGAGCGCCCTCGCGATTTCAAGCCTCCTCTGGTCCCCGTACGGGAGATTTCGCGCAAGGTCGTCCCTCCGGTCCTGCAGGGAGAACAGCGAAAGCAGGTCCATGGCCTTCTCCCTGATCTCCCTCTCGCCTGCGTGAAATCCTTCCGACCGGCACACGGCCGATATCGGCCCGTACCGGACGTCCGGATGGCAGGCGGCCCTCACGTTGTCCATCGCCGAAAGGTTCCTGAACAGGCGGATGTTCTGGAACGTCCGGGCGATCCCCAGCCGGCTGATGCTGTGCGGCGGAAGCCCCGAGATCCGCTTCCCCCCCAATGTCACGGTCCCGCGGTCCGGCCGGTAGATTCCCGTTATCACGTTGAACACCGTCGTCTTCCCCGAGCCGTTCGGGCCGATCATGCCGGCCAGCTCCCCGACGCCCACCTGCAGGTCCACGCCGTTCAGCGCCTTTATCCCGCCGAAGTTCTTGGCCAGCCCGCTCGCCTCCAGGATGTTCATTCCGAAGCGTCCCGCAGGAACCGGAATTCCCTGATCCCGAACAGCCCCTGGGGCCGCCGGAGCATCGTGACCACGAGGAGAACGGGGATCAGCACCCAGCGCAGCTCGATGTAGTCCGGCGGCAGCGCCACCCGCAATCCCTCCAGGAGGAAGATCCACCCGAAGGAGGCGACGAGCGTCCCGCTCATGTTGCCCAGCCCGCCCAGCACGACGATCATCAGGACGTCCACCGACTTGAAGAAATCGAAGTTGCTGGGATGCAGGAAGGCGTAGAGATGCGCATAAAGCCCTCCGGCGACGCCGGCGAATGAACAGCCGACGACGAATCCCGCCAGCTTGTACCTGAACGTGTCTATCCCGGCGGCCCCTGCGGCGACCTCGTCCTCCCGGATCGCGACGAGGGCGCGCCCGTAGCTGGAATGGACAAGGTTCCGGGCGGCGAAAAGGAAGGCGCCCAGGAACATGACGGCCCACGCGACCCCGGTCATCTTCGGGATTCCGGTCATCCCCCTCGCTCCCCCGAGCTGGGGCAGGAATGCGTCCGCGTTGTCGAAGACGACCTTCATGATGATCCCGAAGCCCAGCGTGGCGATGCCGAGGTAGTCGGACGTGAGCCTCAAGGTCGAAAGCCCGACGAGCCAGGCGATCAGCGCAGCGCCGGCCCCGCCGGCCAGGAGCGAGGCCAGGAAGAACGCCTGCGATTCCCCGCCGCCGGTTTTCATGAGGAGCGCCGCGCCGTAGGCGCCGATGCCGTAGAAAGCGGCGTGCCCGAGCGAAAACAGCCCGGTGAATCCGTAGATGACGTTGAGCCCGAGGGCGGAAACGGCCGTTATGCAGGCAAGCTGGAATATCTGGACCCAGTACATATTGACGGCGCCTGCGGAAGAAAGGACTGTTCCCGCCGCGGCCGCTGCGGCGAAGGGCGCCATGAACCTGGCCAGGCCAAGAAGCGCTTTCATGCCCATCCTAGACCTTCTCCGTCCGTTGGGTGCCGAGAATCCCGGTGGGCCGCAGAAGGAGGACAAGGATCAGGATCAGGAATGCGATGCCGTCCCGGTAAGTCGACGACAGATAGGCCGATGTCAGCGTTTCCGACTGGCCCATGATAAGGCCGCCCAGCACCGCCCCCGGGATGCTGCCGATCCCCCCCAGGACCGCGGCGGTGAAGGCCTTGAGCCCCGGCATGACCCCCATGAAGGTGTTCACCTGCGGATAGGCGAAGCCGTAGAGCACCCCGCCCACGCCGGCAAGGGCCGCCCCCAGTCCGAACGTGACGGATATCGTCAGGTCGACGTTCACCCCCATGAGACCTGCCGTCACGTGGTCGTGTGAGACCGCCCGCATCGCCCTGCCCAGCCTGGTCTTGCGGACGACGAACTGCAGCAGGACCAGGCAGCACAGCGTGACCGTGAAGATGATCGCCTGGATGTTGGTGATGGCGAAGTTGCGGAACTCCCACGCGGATATGGCGAACGGCCTCGGGAACGGATAAAAGTTCGGGCCGAAGACCTGGCGCAGCGACGTGAAATATTCGAGGAAAAGGGATACCCCGATAGCCGTGATGAGCGACGCGATCCTGGGCGCGTTCCGCAGCGGGCGGTAGGCGATCCTCTCCATGGCGACCGCCAGGAGGGCGCACCCGCAGATCGCGAGCAGGAACACGGCGGCGAGCGGGAGGCGGGCTCCCTCGATCGCGTAGAGGCCTATGAAGGCGCCCACCATGAAGACATCGCCATGGGCGAAATTTATCAGCCGCACGATGCCGTACACCATCGTGTAGCCCAAGGCGATCAGGGCGTATACGAATCCCAGCTGCAGCCCGTTAACGACCTGCTGAAGGAAATAATCCACCCGGGCCCGCCGTCAGGGGCTCACCTCCTTGACGAATTTCTGCCTTCCGCCGGTTATCTGCAGGATCACGGCGCTCTTGACCGCGTTCCCGTTGGCGTCCATCGCGGATTCCCCGGTCACCCCCTTGAATCCCTTTATCGAGGCGAGCGCCTCGCGGATCTTCAGCGGATCGTCGGAGTTGGCCCTGCGGATCGCCTCGAGCATCAGGTTGGTGCCGTCGTAGGCCAGGGTCCCCAATGCGTCAGGCGTCTGCCCGAATTTGTCCCTGTACTTCTTCACCCAGGCGACCACTTCGGGGCGCGTGTCGTCGGCGGAATAGTGGTTGGAGAAATACCCACCTTCGATCGCGTCCCCGGCGACTTTCACCAGGTCCGGCGAATCCCAGCCGTCGGGGCCTATAAGCGTCGCATTGATCCCCTTCTCCCTTGCCTGCCGCGCGATGAGGCCCACCTTGTTGTAGTAGTCCGGCAGGAAAAGCACTTCGGGACCCGACGCCTTCACCTTGGTGAGAAGCGCGGAGAAATCGACGTCGTCCTTTCCGTACGACTCGTACGCAACCACCGTGCCCCCCATCAGCCTGAACGCGTCGGCGAAATACTCGGCTATCCCCTTGGAATAGTCGTTCGAGGCGTCGTACAGGACGGCCGCCTTATCCTTGATGAGCGACTCCCTTGCGAACTTGGCCATCACCTTTCCCTGGAACGGGTCTATGAAGCAGGATCGGAACATGAAATCCTTTCGCTTCGCGTCTGCGACGGTCACCTTGGGGTTGGTTGCCGTCGGGGTGAGCGTGGGGATTTTTCCGCTCTGCGCCATGTCGGAAACCGGGATGGCGGCCTTGGAGGTTACCGAGCCGACGATCGCGCGGACCTTGTACTGGTTGATCAGCAGGTTCGCCGCGTTGCTCGCCTCCGTCGGGTCGTTCCTGTCGTCGACCACGATCGGGACGATCTTCATGCCCGCGACGCCGCCCGCCTTGTTCGCCTCGTCGACCGCGATCTCGAAGGCGTTCCGCACCGATTCGCCGTAGGTCTTGACGTCCCCCGTCAGCGGCGTTATCAGCCCGATCTTGATCTCCCTGGCCGGGGGCGCCTTGCACCCCCACAGAACAAGCGCAAGCGCCGCGACGATCGCCGCCTTTTTCACCCGTTCCTCCCTGCTCGTTCGGGAATATGCCGCCTTCAACCCCCTATCCTATTTTAAAGTTTCGCATTTCGTGTAGACCTTTTTTTAAGCCGCCGTCCGTGCGGATCGTGGAATTATCTCAACGGTTCCCGGGTTGAACGGTATGTTTCTCCTTCGGATTCGAGTAGCTGATCCGGTATATGGCCCCCGCCTTGTCGTCGGAGACCAGCAGCGCCCCGTCCGGCATGACCTGCACGTCCACCGGGCGGCCCCAGGCGCTTCCTCCCTTGAGCCACCCTTGGGCGAAAGTTTCGTAGCTCGCCGCCCGGCCGCCTTTCAGCCTGACGAGAGTAACGCGGTAGCCGATCGGCTTGCTGCGGTTCCAGGATCCGTGCTCCGCGATGAAGATCTGGTTCCTGTATTCCGCCGGGAACATGCTCCCCGTGTAGAATCGCATGCCGAGCGAGGCAACGTGGGCCCCAAGCTCCATTTCGGGCGGCGTGAGTTCCCGTCCGGACGCCCTGCCGCCGAAATCGGGGTCGCGAACGTTCTTTCCGTGCAGGTAGGGGAAACCGAAGTGCATCCCCTTCCTTGGAGCGCGGTTCAGTTCGTCCGGCGGCCTGTCGTCGCCCAGCCAGTCCCGCCCGTTGTCGGTGAACCAGAGTTCCTTCGTCTCCGGGTTCCAATCGAATCCGACCGTATTCCGCACGCCGCCGGCGAACAGCTCGAGGCCCGTGCCGTCAGGCTTCATGCGCATGATGGAGGCGTATTTCGGATTCTTTTCCTCGCAGACGTTGCACGGCGCGCCGACCGGCACGTAAAGATATCCGTCCGGCCCGAACCGTATGAACTTCCAGCCGTGATGGGTATCGCGCGGGAAGGTGTCGTTGACGACGGCGGGCTTCGG
>DATBLU010000203.1:0-34022 GCA_036555205.1 Candidatus Deferrimicrobiaceae bacterium | reverse complement strand
CTTGCGCTCAAGCAGCTCCATGACGGGAATCCCGGCGACGTTGGCGTAGCGCACAAGGGGGACCATGTCGTCGCCGTGGCCGCCAAGGGTCATGGCGGACACGTCGCGGACGGAAACGCCGAGCTCCCAGGCGATGAAGGTTGCGAAGCGGGCCGAGTCAAGGACCCCCGCCTGGCCGATTACGCGGTTGAACGGGATGCCGGTGATCCTCTGGCAGAGGGTGACCATCGCGTCGAGCGGGTTGGAGATGACGATGACGAAGGCCCCGGAGGCGAATTTCTTTATCCCCTCCGCGACCTGGGTCATGATCTTGGAGTTGACCTCGATGAGGTCGTCGCGGCTCATCCCGGGCTTGCGGGGCAGTCCCGCCGTAACGATTACGACGTCCGCTCCGGCGATGTCCGCATAGTTGTTGGTCCCCTTGAGGGAGATGTCGAAGCCGTCCACCTTGGAGGCTTCGGCGATGTCGAGGCACTTGCCCTGGGGCATCCCCTCGACTATGTCGAACAGCACGACGTCGCCGAGTTCCCGAAGGGCGCAAAGCTGGGCGAGCACGCCGCCGATCTGACCTCCACCGATAATCGCGATCTTCTTCCTTGCCATCGTAAGCCTCCTTGATGATGTGAAGTGTGGGATATGCTTAAAAACGTTGCCCCGAACTATACCACATACCGGACTGTATACTGTATATAGAAAAAGGGGGGGCGGATGGGTTTTAATCCTCCCCGGCCAGCTTTTCTATTATCGGGGGTATCAGGTAGGTGGCCAGCTGCGTATGGGAACCGCCGCCCAGGACCACCTCGAGCCTTCCTCCGCAGGCGATCCTCGCCAGGTTCCTCATCATAATCGCGATGTTCCAGTAGCATGGCCCCGTAAGGCCTATGTCGCCGTAGTCGCCCCGGTGAGTGTCGAAGCCGAAATACCAGAAAACGAGGTCGGGCCCGAACCTGGAGGCCCGACCGGGAAAATTCCGGGCGACCAGCTCGAAATACGCGTCGTTGACGGCCGATTCTTCGCCGCGGCCGCCCGGGAGGCCGGCGTAAGAGATGTCGACTTTAGTGCCGTCGGGAGATTCGAAATCCGTGCCGCATACGCATACGTGCAGGATGTCCGGGTCGTCCCGGAAAAGGTCGCGGGTGCCGTCGCCGTGGTGGGCGTCGGTGTCGAGGATGGCGAAACGCTTCAGGCCGAATTTCTCCCGCAGGTTGACGATGCACAGAGCCACGTCGTTGAAGCAGCAATATCCGCCGAAATAGTCCCGCCCCGAATGGTGCCCGCCCGCGCCGATGAATGCGAAGGCGTTGGTTATCTCCCCCACGGCGATTTTTTCCCCCGCCGACACCACGCTCCCCGCCGAGTGCCAGGCGGTGGAGCAGAGGGGGTCTCCCTTGACGCCTTCCAGCAGTTCGGCGGTATGGACCTTGAGCAGCAAGTCCCGCGAGACGGGCGCCGGCTCGTACATCCTGGATTTGCCGCCGGCAAGGACCCGGTCCAGCGCCATTGGAAAGTCGGCCAGCCGCGCCCCGACGGTCAGATAGCTGCGCCGGGAAAACGACGGATGGTAAAAGATTCCCGTTGTGTGCCTTGTCGTATGCATGTCCCGAAAGCAAATTATACAACCGGCCGGCATCTCCGTGACGACAACAGGAATCTTATCTATTGTCCCGAAACCATCGGGCGGATGGAGGTGCGAAATGTCGAAGGCCATTCATTGCAGGGATGCCGGCGTCGATTGCGATTTCGTGGTCCGCGGAGATACGGAAGAGGAGCTTTTCCGCAAGGCGCTGGAACACGGAAGGGAATACCACGGGATGACTGAAATCCCGCAGGACCTGAAGGAAAAGATGCGGAAGCTGATACGCGAGGAAAAGGCCGCATAGCCTGCTTCCGGTTCGGGCTTCGATCGCTTTGCACGCGGAATATCGGTTGATAGGTTTTGATAAACGGGTGGGGGGGTAACCATTTGACGGGGCGTTGAAAATATCGGCTACGCCGGGGGTCATTCCCGAATGGCCTGCTTGAAGGATCATGTTCCGCCCCCTCCCCCGCCTATCATCGGCCTTCGACGTTCAATGGCCAGAGTTTCCGATCAATCCTCCATGGCGGTTCGAAAACCCGTTTACCGTTTCCTGTCCCGTTTTGCGGCGATGACGATCGTCATTCCCGCGCTGGTTCTGTTCGCAGACCACGTGTTCGCGGAGCCTAAGGATTTTCCGGGACATTCCGCTTATTCGAAATACGAATTCGGCCAAAAGGAAAACGTGATCGATTTCGCCACGCAGCCGTTGGCGGTTCCGATAGGGGTCATCTCCGAGGTAATAAAGCGCGACCAAGTCCTGAAATCGGCCTTGCGCAAAAAAGGAATGGAAATCAGGTTCCACCCGTTTCTCAAAGGTCCGGACATCAATTACTTTTTCAGGCGGGGGGACATCGAAGCGGCGATTGCGGGCGACATGCCAGTGATAACCCTTGCGGCGACCACGGACATTATAGTGGCCGGACTGGCAAGACAGGGCGTTTCCTCCCTCGTGGCGAAAAAAGCGATGCTGTTGGGCGACCTCAAGGGGAAACGCATAGGGTATCCGGGAGGGTCGACCGCGCATTACGGGCTTCTTATCGCGCTGACTTACGCCGGCTTGAAGGAAACAGACATAAGGCATGTGCCGATGGAAAACTCGGAACTCTCCGAAGCGCTGGCGAGCGGCAGGATCGACGCCTTTTCGGCATTCGAGCCGGTGCCGACCGCTTCGCTGTCGAAGCACAAGGGATTCGTCGTGATCCAGAAATTTCTCAATGCAAGCTACTTTTATCTTGGACGGAAGTTCGTCGAGCGCCATCCCGAAGAAGCGACCCAGGTCGTCGCGTCCTTTGTCCGGGCGTTGCGGTGGATGAAGGCCGATGAAAGAAACCTGATCCGGGCCGCCGTGTGGACGCTCGAGGCGGGAAAAGGCCTCAAAGGCTCGCCGCCGGATTGGTCGGTCGAGCAGATAGCGGCAATCGTAAGAACCGATTCCCTCAAATTGATTTCCGATCCCTTCATCCCGGCCGGCGATCTCGCTCAGGACGGGCGCATGCAAATGGCGTTCGAATTTCTGAAAAGGCATGGGAAGATCCCCGCTTCGACCCCGTGGGAAAAAATACGGGACAGCATGGACCAGGCGATGATGAATGAAGTCGTCTCCAATCCGGGGAAATACCTGCTTAACAGGTTCGACTACCGGGATATCGAGGGGTGATGCCCTTGCAACCGGGAGCCTGGAACGCAGCGAAGCGTTTACGGTTTGGGTTCAGGGCAAAGATGCTCGTTTATTTCGGTTTCGGTCTTACCTTGCTTTTTCTCGTCGTAAGGCTCGTCATTCTCTTCGGCATCCCCGTTTTCGGCTTCAAAGGCGAAATAGAGATACATCGCGCGAGCGTTTTGCGGAACTTCAGCACCTACGCCGATCTCAAGAAGTCCGAGATAATCCACTGGTTCGACGAGCGAAGGAACAACGTAAAGATAATAGTGAACAGCAATATATTCAGGGCCAAACTGGCGGAGGTCTTTCGCGCGATAAGGCGGAACGGCCGCGCGGGACCGGGGGGAAAGGAATTATTGCGCAACCTCCAGAATAACGAGAGCTATCGGGAATTAAGCCGCAGGAACAGGCTCATCCTGGATGTTTACAGTGAATACGAAACGATCCAGATAGCTGATGCGAAGAGCGGCACGGTCGTGATATCCACGGATGAAAAAGATGTGGGCACGAAGTTTCCCGGCGATCTGATGACGAAGATAATTTCCGGGAGCGAGGAGAAGATATTTTTCGCGAAGAACCCGGGCAGCGACAGGACACATATTTACTTCATCCATCCGGTGAGGGAAGCGGGCCTGTTTCCGGGCGGTGACGGGAAAATCCCGGGATTCATGATCTTCAAGGTGAACCATGAGGATTTTTTCAGAAGCATGTTCCATACGGGAGAGGGCCTCGGAAAATCCGGCGAGGTCGTCCTGGTCAATGCGGACAGGAGAATCCTCGGCCCGTTGAAATACCCCCTACGGGACGGGAAGCGGCCGAATCCATTGGATTATAGGCTGACGACCAAGCCGGCCGAACTGGCCGCTTGGGGGATCGACGGGACGGTGTTCGCGGAAGACTACCGGGGAGTCCCCGTACTCGCGGTCGTCCGGCATGCCCGGATCACATCTGATTTCGGAATCGGGATGATCGTCAAGAGCGACAGGGACGAGATTTACGAGCCGGTCCGGCAAGCCGTCATCCATTCGACGGCTGTATCCATGACCGGGCTTTTAGTGATGCTGGGACTCATCTACCTGGTCTCCGGGCGGCTTTCGCAGCCTATCGAGAGGCTCGGCAAAATCGCGAAAAGGATCGAGGAGGGAGACCTGGGCGCGCGAGCCGATTTCGTCAGCGGCGATGAAGTCGGCGCCCTCGCGAGGTCCTTTAATTCTATGATGGAGCGCGTTCAGCGCTGGCACGAGGAGCTGGACGACGCGGTCAAGGCGCGCACGTCGCAGTTGAGCGAAGCGAACAGGGAGCTGGAAAGCGAGATCGCCGAGCGCGCCCGTATCGAAACGGATCTCCTGCACGCGAAGGAATACGTGGAAAACCTGATCGAAACGGCCAACGCGATGATCGTCTGCCTGGACACTTCCGGAGCCGTCGCCGTGTTCAACAGGACGGCGGAGAGGATCACGGGGTACGACAGGAAAGAGATTGCAGGCAGGAACTGGTTCGAAGCGGTCGTGCCGAAAGACAGATATCCTTCCGCGTGGGAAGAATTCCATCGTCTCCTCGGGGGAGGGACGCCTGAAACCTTTGAAAACCCGGTTCTGGCGAAATCGGGGGAGGAGAGGCTGATCACCTGGCAGAATAACGTTATATCCGAGGAAGGACGGGTGATCGGCACCGTTTCATTCGGAATCGACATCACGGAGCAGAGCAAGGCGGAAAGGGAGAAGGAAAAACTCGAGGAACAGCTCCGGCATATCCAGAAGCTTGAGGCCGTGGGGACGCTTGCGGGGGGCGTCGCGCATGATTTCAACAATATCCTGTCGGCAGTCATAGGATTTTCACACCTTGCACTGATGAAGATGAAGGACGACGATCCGGCGCGGCACTACATCGAACAGGTGCTGGAGTCCTCGCAAAGGGCGACGGTTTTGACCCAGAGCCTGCTTGCCTTCAGCAGGAAACAGCCGGTCAATCTCGTCCTTCTGGATCTGAACGGTTTGATAAAGCGATTCGAAAAAATCATGCTGAGGCTTATCCGCGAGGACATCGAGATGACGACCGCTTGCGCCCCGGCGGAGTTATCCGTTTTGGCCGACGCGGGGCAGATGGAGCAGGTGCTCATGAACCTGGTTACCAACGCGCGCGACGCCATGGCCGGCGGCGGAAAGCTGGCGATAGAGACCAGGCGCGCCAAGGTCGACGACGCGTTCGTCGAGGCCCACGGCTACGGAAATCCGGGGGAGTACGCGCTTCTCTCCGTATCCGATACTGGCTGCGGCATGGACGAGAAGACGAGGAAGCACATATTCGAACCGTTCTTCACGACCAAGGAGCGGGGGAAGGGGACGGGACTCGGACTCGCGATGGTCTACGGTATAGTCAAAAAGCATGAAGGATTCATAAACGTTTACAGCGAGCCCGGCCGCGGAACCATATTCAGGATCTACCTTCCACTGGCGAGAGAACAGGCCGGATCGGATGAAAGCAGTGGGGGGGAGCCGGCATCAGCCGGCGGCGGGACCGAAACGATCCTTGTGGCGGAGGATGACGCAGATCTTCTGAAACTCGCCGTTTCCGTCCTCGGGCAATCCGGTTATGAAGTAATCGAAGCGGTGGACGGCGAGGATGCCGTGAGGAAATACGCGGAGAATGCAGATCGCATCCACCTGGTCATCCTTGACGGGATCATGCCGAGGAAGAACGGGAAGGAAGCATACGAAGAAATGAAGAAACTGCGCCCGGAAGTGAAGGCCCTGTTCATCAGCGGGTACGCCGAGGACGTGTTCACCAAGGACGGGATCCTGCAAAAGGGCGTCGCTTTCGTTTCCAAGCCCGTTTCGCCGAGCGGCCTCCTGAAAAAAATAAGGGATGTCCTGGACTAGAGGGCGGGGAATAAGATCTCGAAACAGGCGCCCTTCCCGGGTTCGCTCTCGCAGCGGATCCATCCGTTGTGGCTCTTTACGATCCCGTAGACGGCGGAAAGGCCCAGGCCGGACCCCGCCCCGACCTCCTTCGTCGTGAAAAAGGGATCGAACATCCTGTTCATCGTCCCGGCATCCATTCCCACGCCCGTGTCCTTGACCCGCAGGACGACGTAACTGCCGGGGACGGCGTCGTCGGGCTGGCGGGGGTCGTCCGCCGAAATCTGACACCGGTCCGTTTCGACGGATATAACTCCCCCTTGGGGCATGGCGTCGCGGGCGTTGGTCCCCAGATTCATGATCGCGTGTTCTATCTGGGCGGCGGCGCCCCGGACCTGCCGAAGGCCGGGCGAGAAGCGCGCCTCGACCCGGATCGTCTTCGGGACTGCGCGCCGTAAAAGCTCGACCGCGGAAGCTGCCGCCTCGTTCAAATCCAGGGGCACCTGCGGGGAATCCTCCCGGCGGCTGAAAGCCAGGAGCCCTCTCACGAGATCGGAGGCGCGCCCGGTCGCCTTCTCGATGTTCAGGAGATGGGAGCGGCGCCTGTCGTCATCCGGCATGTCCAGGAGCACGAGCGCGGCGAATCCGGATATGGCTTGGAGGAGGTTGTTGAAGTCATGGGCGATCCCCCCGGCCAGGGCGCCTACGGCTTCCATTTTCTGAGAGTGGATAAGCTGCCCCTCCAGGTTTTTTTGATGGGTGATGTCCCTCAGGAAATTGAGCGTAGCCGGCTCACCCTCCCAGTTGACGAGAACCGAGGCGATTTCCACCCACAGCATCTCTCCCGATTTGGTGAGGATCCGGAAAGGATAGCTGGATGGGGGCGCTTGTCCCTGCAGCCGTTTCCTGTGGCGGTCCGCCACCATCTCCCGGTCTTCCGGATGGATGAACCGCGTGAAGGGAACGGCCGCGATTTCCTCCGGGGAATACCCCGTCTTCTCCGTCAGCCGCGGGTTCGTGAACGTGATGAATCCGTTCTTTGCCACGAAGATGGCGTCGCTGGCGTTCTCCACGACCTGGCGATATCTCTCCTCCGAGTGGCGGAGCGCTTCTTGCGTCAGTTTGCGTTCCGAGATGTCCCGCTCGACCGATTCGGCCATCTCGTCGAAGGATTTCGCCAGGACCCCCAGCTCTCCGCCCGAATGATGAAGCCCGGCTCGCGCCGACAGGTCTCCGTTGCCGAACTGCTGCGAGACGGCGACCAATGCCTTGATCCTGTCGACTATGACGAAGTTCCCCAGGATCCAGGCGGCCGCGGCGGCGAGGAGGGTGGCGATGCCGAGAAACAGGAGGTTGCGCGTGAGGATATCTCGAGGGCCGCCGAAAATATGGGTCTCCGGGATGCCGACGGCGACGAGCAGGTAGGGAGGCATGGAAGGGGACAGGCGAAGCTTTCGATACGCAAAAAGCCGCTGGACCCCGTCGGATAATCGGGCGTTGAACATCCCTTCGCGTCCCGGATTCTTCAAGGCTTCGAGCATCTTCGCCTCCCCGGTGACGGTTCCGCCCCCGGAAGGGTGTCGCGAGTCGTGCAGGACAACCCCGGCGTGGTCCGTGATAAGGAGAACCGAATCCTTCGGCATCCCCTGCCTGGCGTAGGTCATCTCGAAGTGCTGGATGTCGAACGCGGCTCCGATCACCGTCAGCAGATCCCTGTCCTTGTTGTACACGGGATATGCGAAGTGAAGCGACGATTTACCCGTCGTCCTGCTGATGGCGTATTCCCCGACGGAGAAGCCACGAGTCTCGACCGCCTCGCGGAAATATTTCCGGTCCGAAGCGTTTATGGCCTTGAAGGGCACCCCCGAGGCTATGACGTTTCCCTTCGTGTCCATGGAAAAGACATTGGCGTAATAGGGCATGCGGCGCAGAAGGGAGTCGAAAAGGCGGTTGCAGGCGGCAGGATCCAGATTATGGACCTCGGGCAGCTCCGCAAGCGTCTCGAACATGTAACGCGACTTGTCCGCGAGGTGTTCCTGGGCCGAAACGAGCTGTTCCATGAGATGCGACAGGTCCCGCCGCGCCTCCGCGAGGGTATTGCGCCGGGTTTCAAGACCCGTGTAAAGGATTATCCCCAACGCAGGAAGGACCGCCAGGAAAACGAGCAGCATGAGATGGCGCCGGATAGGCCACGAGAAGAAGGACTTCGTGGAACGCCCCGAAAATGTGTTTTCGCTTCTCATCATAGATTCTTATCGCCGGACCGGAAGGGAAAATTCACACTTGATCTCCGTCAAGGACAATGGGGACCTCCTGCCGGAGAATGGCGCAAAAGGGAAACGGAAGGAGAATCCATGGAGCGGTATCTGGGAATCCCGATAAAGGAGCTGATCGACCGGTTCCCGGATGTGGGAGCGATTCTCGACGGACGCGGCATCGGCTGCGTTCCCTGCAGCGTGGGGTCGTGCCTCTTCGGAGACATAATGGAAATTCATAACCTGTCCCTCGAGGACGAGAACGCCTTGATGAAGCAGGTCGCCTCCGTCGTCGCCCCGGGAGAGGATGTCAGGCTGCCGGAATCGAGGAAATCCCGCCCGGCCCGCCCGGGCGGCGCCGCCTTGTCGCCCCCCATGAAGCTCCTGGTAGGAGAGCACACGCTTATAAAGAGGTTCATCGCCCTCGTCCCCGAGCTGGCCGAAAGGCTGGAGCTGGAATCGGAGGGCGGGCGGCAGCTAGTTCTCGACGGCGTGGACTTCATACGCAGCTATGCGGACCGCTGCCATCACGCCAAGGAGGAAGACATCCTGTTCGCGTATTTCGATCCGGAGCTCGACATACTCAAGGCGATGCACGAGGACCACAGGCGGGGCAGGGGCTACGTGAAGGGGATCCTGGGCGCCCTGGAGCGGAGGGATCGGGATGGGGTCGCCGCAAACCTCTTCGGCTATGCGGGGGTCCTTTCGGAGCACATAAAAAAGGAGGACGAGATCCTTTATCCATGGATGGACAGGAGCCTGTCGGTCCGCCAGGTGGGCGAGATGTTTTCGAAGTTCCGCGAGGCGGATGAACGGTTCACGGATGCACGAGCAAAGTACGGGATTTTTGTCGATACGCTGGAGGAAACGTTTCTTGAGCGAAGCGCGGAGGTGAGGCGATGAGCGGATTTTCAGGATGCCCGGGGTCCAGGACGATCGAGTTCAAGAAGGAGGAGGCGCATGAAGGGACCGCCGCTAAGGTTCCCTCGCAGCTGCGGCAGTGGCCGATCCAGCTGCACCTGGTATCCCCGGCGGCGCCGTATTTCCAGGGAGCGGATGTGGTCCTGGCGGCGGACTGCGTCCCGTTCGCAATGGCGAACTTCCATAACGATTACCTGAAGGGGAAGGCCCTGGCGATCGCCTGCCCGAAGCTCGACGGAGGGCAGGAAGTTTATATCGAGAAGATCAGGGCGCTTTACGAGGAATCGGGGATCAACACGCTGACGGTGCTTATCATGCAGGTTCCCTGTTGCAGGGGACTCCTGGCGACGGCGGTCCAGGCCCTGCAGGGAAGCTCTAGGAAGGTCCCGATCCGGTACGCGGTGGTGAGCCTCCAGGGCGAAGTCCTGCAGGAGGAGTGGATTGAGACCTGACGGGCCGTAACGACATCATACTGGCCGTATGAGCCTGCCTCGAGGGGTTCTTCGTACGAAAGGAGGGCACATGCGGTACAAGCTGCTGGGAAGAAGCGGCCTCAGGGTGTCCGAAATCTGCCTTGGAGCGATGACCTTCGGGGAAGAGTGGGGGTGGGGCGCGTCCAAGGAGGAGAGCCGCAGGATATTCGAAGCATATGCCGAAGCGGGCGGGAACTTCATCGACACCGCCAACTACTACACGAACGGCACGAGCGAAAGGTTCGTCGGGGAGTTCGTGGCTTCGGAGCGCGAGCGATTCGTTATCGCCACGAAGTACACCCTGAGCATGAGCCCGGACGATCCCAACGCCGGCGGGAACCATCGCAAGAACCTGGCGCAGTCCCTGGAAGCCAGCCTGGCGCGGCTTCGCACCGATTACATCGACCTCTACTGGGTCCACGCATGGGACCCCATGACCCCCGCGGACGAGCTCATGCGCGCCCTGGACGACGCGGTGCGCTCGGGGAAAATCCTTTATGCCGGCATCTCCGACACTCCTGCGTGGGCCGTTGCGCGGGCGAACACTCTCGCGGACCTGAAGGGGTGGACGCCATTCGCCGGGCTGCAGATACCTTACAGCCTCATCGAGCGCACCCCGGAGCGGGACCTGTTGCCGATGGCGGAGGCGCTGGACCTCGCCGTGACGCCGTGGGGGACGCTCGGGGGCGGCGTCCTTACCGGAAAATACAAGGCCGGCAAGGACCGTCCGAAAGAGACGCGTTTTTCGACCGCCGCACAGTGGGGGGACGCATTCCTGACGGAACGGAACTTCCGGATCGCGCAAGAAGTCGCGGCGGTAGCCGGGGAAACGGGCCACAGCGCCTCGCAGGTGGCCATGTCCTGGGTGAGGCAGCGCGAGCGCGGCGTGATGATCCCGATAGTCGGCGCGACGAAGGTTTCCCAGCTAAGGGACAACCTGGGCGTGCTCGAGTTCAGCCTGACGCCGGAGCATATGAAGCGACTGGACGAAGCGAGCAGGATCGAGCTGGGGTTCCCGCTCGATTTCCTCGATGGGGTCCGGCAGATCGTTTATGGGAAAACTTTTCCCCTGATCGACGACCACCGGCGGCGCGGATGATCGAGTGAAAATGTATATAAGTATTTCCTTTGAATCGACGCTTCGAACTCCCTGCAAAAAATAAGATTTGCAATTTTACGATCCGGTTATATTATTTTATGCACGACCGGGGGGTCACGGTACTGAATTAGATTCAGCAGAATTTTATTCGGCCGCATATGAGTGTAACCGAATGCGAATATTTCTCCATTTTGGCGAGGAGGGATGAGCGCGGCATCGGGTGTTTAATTTTCACAATATGGGTAAATTTATCGTCATGTCGATATTGACGCGGGAAATCCGATAAAAGGAGATTCCATGCAGGTTCCCGTCCAGCAATTCCCCCCGGTGTTCGAGTCGGCGAAGCAGCTCAAATTAAGATTCGATCACTCCCACAAAGTCCTTTGGACATTCCTCGATCCCGAGGGGAGGTCCTGCTTCAACGAACCGTTGCTGGAGAGCCTGAAGCGCTGCTACGACAATATCGAGGATTACGGCAGGGGTCACCTTTCGAAGTCGGGTTCCCTTCCCATCCTTTACACCGTTCTCGCATCGAAACATCCCGCCATATTCAGCTACGGGGGAGATATATTTCTCTTCAAGAAAATGATATCGGAGCGGGACCGCGAAGGGCTCAGGAGATACGCGCAGCTTTGCATCGACAACGTCTACATCCAGTCGGCCAACTACAATCTCCCGATGACCACGATATCCCTGGTCCAGGGCGATGCCCTCGGAGGCGGATTCGAGGCGGCCTTGTGCTGTTCGATAATGATCGCCGAGAAGCGCGCGAGGTTCGGCCTGCCGGAAATCCTGTTCAACCTGTTTCCCGGCATGGGGGCTTATCACTTCCTTGCCAGAAGGGTGGGAATGAAGCAGGTAGAGGAAATAATGACCAGCGGAAACGTGTACACGGCCGAAGAGTTGCATGAAAAAGGCGTGGTGGACATCCTTGCGGAGGACGGCGGCGGGGAGAAGGCGGTATACGAGTTCATAAAAAACCATTCCAGGAGGCTGAAAGCAAGGCAGGGGATCAGCAAGGTCCGACAGGATGTGTTCCGCGTCGCCAAGGAAGAACTGGAGAGAACCGCCGATATCTGGGTGGACACAGCCCTCAGCCTGGACGATTCCGATCTGAGAATCATGGAAAGGCTTGTGCGCGCGCAGGTCGCCAAGGAGAGCGGCGGCCCCCGGCTCATCGCCGACGAAGGAATCCGTACCTAGAATTCAAGGATTGGTTTTTTTGAGATCCTCGGCCTGGCCGCTTAGGGCCTCGCCGACTTTTTGAAACTCCGCGTTCAACCTGTCGACCATCTCCTTCCCCGAACGGACGAACTCATCGTGGCCGGCGAGCGCATATTCGCCGCACAGGGACGATAATGGCATCGCCCCGATCTGGCCCGCCGAACCCTTCAGGGCGTGGTTGAGCCTCCTGAATTCCTCCGAGTTACGCGTCGACAAGGCATCCTTCATCTGCCGGATCTTCTCTTCCGTCCCTTCCATGAACAGCCGGGTCATGTTGCGGATGAAATTCCCGTCGGCCCCGAGGCTTACAAGATCCCGTATGACGGAGAAATCGAGCGGTTCTTCAAGACCTGCCGGTTTTTTCTCCTGGCCCTCGGAAAGGGCATGGAAATGCGCGCTTTCGCGCCTGTCAGCCGCCTTTGGAGTCAGCCTGTAAATGACCTCGAGCAGGTTTTTCGACTCGAAGGGCTTCGTGACGTACGCGTTGAATTTCGCTTCTTCGCATTTTTTCCGGGTCTCGGGCGTCGCATCGGCCGTAAGCGCAACCAGGGGGACCCGCGGGCGGTTCAGCGACATGAATTGGTACATTTTGGCGGCTTCGATTCCTCCCATTACGGGCATGTTGAGATCCAGGAGGGCCAGGTCGAATTTCTCGTTCTGCAGCGCGTCCAGGGCAAGCTCCCCGTTTTCGACGAGGCGTACGCTGTGCCCGGCCTTTTCCAATATGAGGCTGATGACTTTCTGGTTGACCGCGTTGTCTTCGGCCACGAGGAGGCGCAGCCTGTCCGCGCCGGACTTCTTCTGCCTGTAGCGGTTGGCGAGAAACGCCACGTCTTCCTTGTCGGGGGTGTCCGGCCTGACGAAGTGTATGGCGTTGAAGAGCATCGTCTTGTCGAGAGGACTCTCGAGGGCGACGCAATACCCCTTCCGGGCGAGGTCGTCCAGGCTGGGAACTGCGAAGGGGCGGCAAACGACGATCAGGCGGGATTTGGCGATCTTCTTGACGGTTTTCACTACAGTGGCGAATTCGGACAGCCCCATGTCGAGGTTTTGCTCTACGACTATGACCGCGTGATACGGATTGCCCTGGTCGAACGCCGAGACCAGCTTCGAGAACGCCATTGCCGCGCGGGGGATCGCATCGGTCTCTATGTTCCAGGATTTCATATGCCCGCACAAGGCGTCCATCGTCTCCGGATCCGAAGATACGACGAGGAACCTGCAATCGGTCGCCTTGTCCGGGGCGAGGGGCGCATCGGCCGCGGCCTGCTTGTCGAAAGACAGCGTGAACCAGAAGGTGCTGCCGACGCCGGCGGCGCTCTCGACGCCGATATCCCCGCCCATAAGTTCGATCAACTGCTTGGAGATGGTGGTCCCGAGCCCGGTTCCGCCGTAACGGCGAGTGATGGAGCCGTCGGCCTGCGCGAACCGCTCGAAGATCTTCTCCCTTTGCTCCTCGGTCATCCCGATGCCGGTGTCGGACACCTCGAACTTGAGCGAAACCTTGTCGGGCGTCTCGAGGACGCGCTGGACGCGCAGCGTGACCTCTCCCGATTCCGTGAACTTGACCGCGTTCGATAGAAGGTTGAGGACGACCTGGCGTATGTGCAGCGGGTCGCCCTGCAAAAGGAACGGAACGTTGGGGGGTATGATCGTGGAAAGCTGCAGTCCCTTTGCGTTGGCGGAGTGATGCAGCATGGACGCGGTTTCTTTCAGCAGGTCGTGCAGATCGAAATCCGTTTTCTCTATCACGATCTTCCCGGCTTCGATCCTGGAGATGTCCAGGACGTCGTTCACCAGGGAAAGCATGGTGCGGGTCGAATCGTAGATCGTGTCGGTGAAGTTCTTCTGCTCGTCGGAGAGGCGCGTGTCTTGAAGCAGCTCCGCCATTCCCATAATTCCGTTCAACGGGGTGCGAAGCTCATGGGACATGTTGGCCAGGAACTGGCTCTTCGCGTGGTTCGCGTCTTCCGCGCGAGCCGTCGCGTCCTTGAGCTTCTTCATCGCGTCCGTCAGCTTTCGGATCAGCGTCGAGATGTACAGCGGCAGAATGATCAGCCCCACGAAAAGTCCGATCGAAAGGGGAAGCTGGTCGCGCCAGTAGCTGGTCGACCAGATCACGAACGTGAATCCGGCGGCGCTGGCCAAAGTGCTCGCGAACAGGTACTTGTTGCCGTACCGGAAGCCGTTGCCGACAGTCACCCAAAGATACAGGATGTAAATGGGGGCGGTATTGGCGCCTCCCACGTAAAGGCAGTAGGAGGTTATGCCGATGTCCCCCAGCATCCCGACGATCCTGCGGACCGGCGATATCCCCGGCCGGATGACGATGGCCGCGAAAACCACCAGGGAAAATATTATGTAACAGCCGGCCGAGTAGAAGGCCCAGCCGACTCCGCCCTGTTCATGCCGGTTGGCGATGAAAGCCGAGAGGAAATACAGGAAACATATAAGAGTCAAGGCGAGCCGGATAAGGGATTGCTCGTGCTCCGAGTCCAGCCTTCCGTTTATGCGGGACTTGAGCTTTTTGACGGGGGCCAGAATTACCCCTTTTATATCCATGTGTTAGCTCCGCAAGAGCAAAAAATGTCAGGCCATGGGATTGCCCGGGCCTCGCTTCATGGATCCCATTTGAGGTAATTATCGGAAGTCCAGCGATATAACTTTATTTATTTTATCGGGTTATCGGGCCGAACGGACCGCGGTCACGATCCGGCTCCCGCCCCCCCAGAGCTCCTTCAGGCGCCGGTCGCGGCCGCAGCTTTTCCTGTAAAACTGGTACCGGACGGGATTAAATCCGGGCAGCCCGTTCCGGCATCTGAAAGCCGGAGGGGAGATCCGATGCCCAGATACGACGCCGGCTACGTCCCCGGGTCCGCGATGGCGATTTTCGCCCACCCGGACGACGCCGAATTTACGGTCGCCGGAACCATGGCGGGATGGGCGAAGGCCGGGTGCGAGATCGCGCTCGTCGTGCTGACGAGCGGCAACGCGGGCACGCACGACCGCACATTTACGCGCGAAACGCTTGCGATTGCGCGCGAGGAGGAGGAGAGGGCCGCGGCCGGGATCCTGGGGGTCAAGGAAGTGGTGTTCCTGCGCCACGACGACTGCGCCCTGCTGCCCACGCTGGAATTGCGCCGCGAGCTGGTGCGCGAGATCCGCCGGTTCCGTCCGGAGGTGGTGGTATGCGGAGATCCGCAAGCGTGGTTCTTCAACGACAGCTACATCAACCACCCTGACCATCGCGCAGCGGCCGCGGCCGCGCTCGAGGCCGTGTTCCCCGCCGCCGAGATGGAGCTGTTGTGGCCCGAGGAGGGGCTGCCGCACAAGGTCCGGGCCGTGTACATAGGGTCGACTCCGTCGCCCAACACCTGGATCGACATTTCCGGCACGATCGACAGGAAGATAGAAGCCCTGAAGGCGCATGCCAGCCAGCTGGAAGGGTGGGATCCCGCCGCCAGAATTCTCGAATGGGCAAGGAACGAAGCGGAGAGGGCCAGGGTCCAAGGGAATGGCGCCGGATGCGCCGATCCCGGAGTCCCCGGGGCGCCCGAATACGCCGAAGCTTTCCGCGTCATGAAACTTCATGAGAGGGAGAAGCCATCCGGTTAAAAAATCCGGTATTATGTAAAGATGCCGTACGTGATATGGAAAGGAGGCGGGCGGCGGGAAAACCTGGACAGGCGATCGGAGCTCCGGGCGGCAATCAACCGACACAGAGATTCCGAGGAGGGGAGAAATGATGAAGAAAGCTGCGGTATTGACCCTGTTGTTGCTGTTCGGCCTTTTTCTGACCTCGAATGTCGTGGCGGCGGAGAAAGCCACGAAGGAAGAGTGCATCGCAAAGACCAAGGAAGCGGCCAAGTTGTACACCGAGAAGGGCGAGGCGGAAGCGATCAAGGAGATCAACAACAAGCAGGGAAAATTCGTCTGGAAGGACACGTATGTGTTCATGACGGACTTCGACGGAAAGATGCTGGCGCATCCGATGAGCCCCGCCCTTGTCGGGACAAACGTTCTCGGAATGAAGGACAAGGGGGATCCCGGGAAGCTCCTGTTCAAGGAATTCACGGATGTGGCCAAGGGGAAGGGTGAAGGTTGGGTCGACTACATGTGGACCAACCCCGGGGATCCGAAGGCGCGCAAGAAGGTCACCTACGTGTACCGGGTGCCGGGCAAGAACGCGTACGTCGGCGCGGGGATCTACGAGTGACGTAAAATAAATCCGCGGGGCCGGCCCCGGCTTGCCGGCCCCGCTTTTCAAGCGATGATTTTTCTTAATCCTCCCGGGAGATGGCGCTAGGATAGGGCTGGCCACATACGTCGGAGATCTGGAGGGATCATGGCGAGATCCTTGGGCCCGGACGACCTCCGCAAGCGTTGCGACCCCGGGATATTCACTTTCAGGACAACCGAGGAGCTGTCGCCGCTGGACGGGATAATCGGCCAGCAGAGGGCGCTGGACGCGATCGATTTCGGCCTGAACCTGCAGAGCGCCGGGTTCAACATCTACGTCCTGGGAGACAGCGGGACAGGCAAGACATCCGCCATCAGGTCGTTCATATCCAGGAAAGCGGAGAAAGAAATCGTCCCGCCCGACTGGTGCTACGTTCACAACTTCAAGGACGCGGGCGATCCCATCGCTATCTGGCTCGAGCCGGGCAGGTCGATCGAGTTCCAGAAGGACATGCGGGAGCTCGTCGACCACCTGAAAAACGAGATACCCAAGATATTCGAGTCGAAGGAATACAAGAAACAGAAGAGCGTCATCACGGATGAGGTCCAGCGCAGGCAGAAGGAGCTTTTCGAAGCCCTGGAAATCGAGGCCGAATCGAAGGGGTTCAAGGTAAAGGCCGCAATGGGCGGGTTCTCGCTGGTGGCCATCGGCAAGTCCGGGGAGTCTCTTACCGAGGAAGAGTTCAACTCCTTCGACGCCAAGCGCAGGGAGGAGCTGAGGGAGAACGGGAAATACGTCCAGGAAAAGCTGGACGACGTGTTGCGACTGCTTAAGAGGGAGGAAAAGGAGACCGGGGAGAAGCTGGAGAAGCTCGAACGGAATACCGCGCTTTCCGTCCTCGGGCACCTTGTCGAGGACCTCAAGAACAAGTATCCG
This sequence comes from Candidatus Deferrimicrobiaceae bacterium, assembly GCA_036555205.1. Classification (GTDB taxonomy): domain Bacteria; phylum Desulfobacterota; class Deferrimicrobia; order Deferrimicrobiales; family Deferrimicrobiaceae; genus FEB-35. The sequence continues at coordinate 16,837 of DATBLU010000203.1, read as the reverse complement.
AAAAACGAAAAGATGCTCGCATACCTGGATGCGGTTCAGGATGACGTCCTCGAGAACGTAGAGGACTTCAAAGCGGTGCCGGAGGAGAATCCGGCGCCTGCGCTTCCGTTCCTCAAGATGCCGAAGCAGGAGCCGAATTTCACGCGGTATTCGGTGAACGTCCTCGTGAACAACGGAAAGCGGAAAGGCAGCCCCTGCGTATTCGAGAGCAACCCCACGTACTACAACCTCTTCGGCAGGGTCGAGCACAAGTTGCAGTTCGGCGCCGCGATGACCGATTTCACCATGATCAAGGCGGGTTCGCTTCATGCGGCGAACGGCGGATACCTGGTCGTTAACGCGCTCGATCTCCTGCGGAACCTGTTCTCCTACGACGCGCTGAAGCGGGCGATCAAGAACCGGGAAGTGAAGATAGAGGACGTCTGGGAGCAGTACAGGCTGATCACGACGACGACGATGAGGCCGGAGCCGATACCGATGGACGTGAAGGTGATCCTCATCGGAAGCCCGGAGATATATTACCTGCTTCTCGGGCTCGACGAGGAGTACGGGGAGCTTTTCAAGGTCAAGGCGGACTTCGACAACCGGATGGACCGGTCGGACGAGAACATCCTGAAATACGCCGCGTTCGTCTCGACGAAGTCCCGTGAGGAGCGCCTCCTGCCGTTCGACGCTTCCGGCGTGGCGAAAGTCGTGGAGTACGGGTCCCGGCTGGCGGAGCACCAGGAGAAGCTCTCCTCGAAGTTCAGCGACGTCTCGAACCTGATCCGCGAGTCCCATTACTGGGCCAGGAAGGATTGCGCCGACGTCGTGTCCGGGACGCACGTGGAAAAGGCGCTGGGCGAGAAGATCTACAGGCACGGAATGATGGAGGACCGGACGCGGGAAGTGATGGCGGAGGGGACGCTGATCGTGGAGACGTCCGGCGAGAAGGCGGGACAGGTGAACGGACTGGCGGTGCTGGACATGGGGGACCACAGTTTCGGGAAGCCGTCAAGGATCACCACGACGGTCTACGCGGGCAAAGGCGGCGTGGTCAACATCGAAAGGGAGACCAAGCTCTCGGGGAAGATCCACGAGAAGGCTGTGCTCATCCTTTCGAACTACCTAGGCAGGAAATACGCGTCCAGGAAGCCGATAAGCCTATCGGCTTCGATAACCTTCGAGCAGCTCTACGGGATGATCGAGGGGGACAGCGCCACCTGCGCGGAGCTCTACGCGCTCTTGAGCGCCGTATCGGGGGTCCCCGTCCGACAGGGCGTGGCGGTTACCGGATCCATGGACCAGAACGGGGACGTTCAGCCCATCGGCGGAGTGAACGAGAAGATCGAGGGTTTCTTCGACCTGTGCAGGCTGCGGGGACTGACCGGGACGCAGGGGGTCGTCATTCCCTTAAGGAACGCGAAGAACCTGATGTTGAAGAGAGAGGTCGTGGAGGCCGTGGGGCAGGGGAAATTCCACATACACGCCATCGAGCACGTGGAGGAGGGGATCGGGATCCTCATGGGGATGCCGGCGGGGGAGCCGGGACCGGACGGGAAGTATCCGGAAAATACGCTGAACCGTCTCGTCGAGGAACGGCTGTCCGAGCTGCGCGAGGCCGTCAAGAAGGAAGAAGAGGAGAAGGGCAAGGAAGGAAAATGATTTTACCGCGTTGGACGGCGTTCCTGTCGATCCTGGTGCTGATTGCGGGCGGCGTCCCCTCCGCCGCAATGGAGGATCCGTATCTTGCCGCCCGCCTCGCCATGGTCGGAGAACAGATACAGCGCGAGGGAATCTCCGATCCACGGGTCCTGCAGTCGATGCGGGATGTTCCCCGCCATCTCTTCGTCCCCCGCGAAATGCGCTCCCGGGCGTACGATCCGCGCCCGCTGCCCATCGGCGAGGGGCAGACGATATCCCAGCCCTATATAGTCGGCTTCATGACCGAGATGCTGCGCCTGAAGCCTTCCGACCGCGTGCTTGAGGTGGGAACCGGCTCCGGGTACCAGGCGGCGGTCGCATCCAGGATCGCACGCGAGGTTTATACGGTGGAGATCTTCGAGTCCCTGGCCGCCGGGAGCCGCAGGACGCTCTCGGAGCTTGGATTCGCGAACGTCCACGTCCGCCAGGGGGACGGGTATTACGGCTGGGAGGAGAAGGCGCCGTTCGATGCGATCATCGTCACATGCGCAGGGGGCCACATCCCGCCGCCGCTGCTGCGACAGCTGAAGAACGGCGGGAGAATGGTAATGCCGGTCGGAGGACCCTTTCTGACCCAGAACCTGGTTTTCATCGAGAAGAGCGCCGATGGCTCGGTCTCCCAGCGAAACGTCCTCCCGGTCGCCTTCGTCCGTCTCCTCGGCCACTGACCGGCCCGGGCGCGAGGCGGTCCTTGCGGCCGTCTTCCTCCTGTCGGCGGCCGCCCTGGCCGACGAGATATTCCTCATAAGGCTCCTGTCTTTCCGTTTCTGGCCGCACTTCGTGCCGCTTATCGTTTCGCAGGCCATGCTGGGATTCGGCGCCGCGGGGCTCGCGCTGCACCTTCTCCGCCGGAGAATCGAAAATGCCCCGACGGTTTTCTTCGCATGGCTGGCGCTCCTTTCCGCCCCGTCGTTCGACCTCGCTTTCCGCGCCTCGCAGGTGATCTCCTTCGATCCGTTCCTCCTTATGTGGGAGCCCTCCGCCTGGATCGGTTTCGGATGGTTCTTCCTTCTGCTTGCGGTTCCTTTTTTCCTCGCCGGAGGGGCAATAGCGGTCCCGTTCGCCTTCCGGTTCGAAGAGCCGGGTCCGGTCTACGCGGCCGCGTTTGCCGGGTCCGCCGCCGGAGCCGTCCTCGCCCTTCCGGCCTTTTCATTCCTGGGAACGGAATCGCTCATGCGCGTGCCGCTTGCGATCGCCCTTGCGGCGTCCCTTTTTGCGGCGGGGTTGTTCGGGGGACGGATGTACAGGTCGCGCCTGGCGGTCCTTGCGGCCTCGTCGCTGCTGCTCTTCCTGCCGCCGGCCGAACTGGCGCTGTCCCCGTACAAGGACCTGGCCGTCGCCGCGCGGCTTCCGGGCGCGGAGACGATCGCATATCGCTTCGGCCCCTCCGGGGATTACCGTGCGCTCTTCGCAAGCGGCATACATGTCGCACCGGGACTGAGCTTCCGGTTCGCGGGAGAAATTCCCCCGCAGGCGGCGCTCTTCTTCGACGGCGAAGCCCGCGGAGTCGTCCCGCAAGACGGAGGAGAGAGCCCTCCCGCCTACCTCGACGGATTTCCCCTGGTGGCGGCGTACCGGATGGTCGACCGTCCCGCGGTGCTTCAATTCGGACTGAGGGGGACGGAGGGCATCCTTACGGCCGCCAGGAACGGCGCCTCGTCGGTCACCGTCGTGGAGCCCGCCGCGGAACTGGCGGCGCTGGTGCGGTCGGATCTGTTCCGGTTCTCCGCGGGATTGCCTGCGGAAATGCCGGCGGAGATCCGGACGGAGGGCGCGCGGAATTTCCTGGCGCGCGAGGGGGGCAGGTTCGACCTGATCGAAGTGTCGGAGATATCGTCGGCGACGTATTCATCTCTCGGGATTCATGCGACCGGCGAGACGTACCTCCTGACGCGGGAGGGGATTCGGGCGGCGATGTCCCGTCTTACGGAAAGCGGCGTTATCGCATTCTCCGGGTGGCTCAAGGCTCCGCCCAGGGAAAGCGTCAAGATCCTCGCTACGCTGCGCCTGGAGCTGGAAAGGGACGACCGCGCCCCGGCATCGGCCAAGGTGGTCATGGTCCGGGGCTGGGGGTCGTTCGCCATTATCGCGAGGCGGCTCCCCTTTGCCGCAGAGGAGATGAGGCGTCTGGAACGTTTCTGCGGGGAGACGGGGTTTTCGATAGTGTGGCCCCCCGGGGACGGACCGGAAGCCGGGGAGGGGGCGGCGGAAAAGGGGCTTCGAACGGCCGTTGCGGGCGTGATCGCCGGCCGGTCCGGCGGGCCCGGCGCAGAACTGTTCGATCTATTGCCAGTGGTCGACGATTCCCCGTATTTCCACCGCTTCCTGCGGCTGGGCTCGCTGCCCGAGTTCCGCAGGCTGCTTGGAAACCAGTGGGTCCCTTTCGTCGAATGGGGTGTTGTCTTCCTCCTTGCTTCCCTCGCCGTTTCTCTTGCGCTGGCCTCGGTCTGCCTGCTGGCTCCGCTTGCGGCCGTGCGCCTGCCTGACAAGGCGGGCGGGGCAAGCCTTGCGGTCTATTTTTCGGCGCTGGGCCTGGCGTACATGCTGATCGAGCTGACGTTCCTGAAAATCGGGATTCTCCTTCTGGGCGACGCTATCCGGGCCGCCACCGCCGCCATCGGCGGATTCGCATTTTTCTCCGGGCTCGGCAGCGCGATTTCCGGGAGATGGGGGTCGGAAAAGACCATGAAGGGACGCGTCTTTCCCGGGATCGCGTTTCTTGCGCTTGCCGGGTTCCTGTTCCTCTCCCTGTCGGCAGGGGTGCTCCTGCCGCTGGGGGAAACCGCGAGGACGGCGATATTCATCGTTTCACTGGGGCCGGCGGCGTTTCTCATGGGGATGCCGTTCCCCGCGGGACTCTCGCGCCTGGCCGGATCGGCCGCGCCCGCGATCCCGTATGCATGGGGAATAAATGGCTTTTTCTCGGTGGCGGGGGCCTCGCTGGCATCGGCCGGTGCGATGTGGATCGGATTTAGAGGTACCGTCGCGGCCGGCGGGCTCCTTTACCTCGCCGCCGGATGGCTCTTTTCCCGGGTCGGGAAAAGCCACAGATACTGAAACCGTCCCTACCGGCCCGGAATCCTAAATAAAACGCCTGGAGCATGCAGAACATCCGATCGCCGGCCTGGCGTGCAGGAGGGACCGTGCGAACCTATCTGGCGTTAATAATCCTTGTCATAATGTGCGGCATGGGCATCGAAGAAGCGCCCAAGAAGTTCCCGTCCTTCGATGAACTGTGGGTGCCGAAAGATACGCTTGTGAGCCTCGCCAGGCATCACGGGGTCCTTTCCCTGAAAATCACCGAAGACCACGCCTACATCTGGCGAAACGCGAAGTGGGTCCCCGTTCTCAAGCGTAACAAGTCCTGAAAAAACAAGTCCCGTCAGGATGATTGCTTATGGCCCGGACGCCGGCAGCAGGTGCGCGATCGAGTTGGCGTAGTAGCGCAGCAAGGTGAGCTCCTCGGGCCTCGCGCGGCATAGACCGTCCTCATCTTCGACCAGGCGCCGCAGCATCAGCATGCGAAGGCCGACTTCGACCGCGTATTCCCTGTCCTTGCGGGGCACATAGACGTGGGATCCGGCGGCGATGAGCTCTTCGATCAGCCGCTGCACCTCGGCCTTCAATTCAAGCCCGCTGAAACGGTTCTCCGGGTTCCGGACGAACGCCGTCGCAACCAGGGAGACCGGCGTAACCGGGATTACCCTGCCCACCTCCGCCATCAGGGCTTTTGCGAGGTCCTCCACCTTTTGGAAACGCTCCTCCCTGCCCATCGACCGGAAATCGATCCCGCGGGCATTGCAGTACTCTCTCATGGAGACCGGGGATCCGAAGTTGACGCATGCGTATCCGAACCTGTACCACCGGCCCACAACCATCATGTACAGGTTGCGAAGAAGGAATCCGAGCGAGGTGCCGAGCACGAAGGGCATGCTTTTCCTGCGCGCCCCCGGGGACAGCTCGAGAATCAGGCTCCGGTCCTCGAGGGTGCGGTCGTAGTTTATTCCGACAGGCACGAACACCAGGTTCCGCCCGGCGTCCGGATTGAAGGATCTCACCATGTAATCGAGAAGGCCCAGCTTCGGCGGGCGCAGCGCGCCGTCGCGCGTCAGGCCGCCTTCAGGGTAGACGGCCTGAACCACTCCGCACTCGGTGGCCATGTTTACGTATCGCTCGAGCACGAGGCGGTACATCGGATTGCCCGAGTTGCGTCGTATGAAATACGCCCCCATGGCGCGAATAAGGGTCTGAAGCGGCCAGATCCTGGCCCATTCCCCCACGGCGTAGCTCAAGGCCGTCCGGGTCGCGGCGAGGTAGGCGACCAGTATATAGTCCATGTTGCTCCGGTGGTTCATCACGAATACGACGCTGGATCCGGGGGCGATGCGCGAGAGGCCCTCGTCGTCGGCGTATCCCACGCGAACCCGGAAGAGGATGCGGGCGGTTTTGCGCGCCAGCCAGTAGCCGATCCGGAAATAGGCGTAGGCGTTGAACGAGGGGACGATCTCCCGGGCGTACCGCTCGACCTCGGCCATTACGACATCCCGGGGGACGTTGTTCTCCCGGGCGTGCGAGGCGCAGGCCTGCTGAACCTTGGGGTCGTACATCAGGCGGTCGATCAGCACCTGTCGTTTCGTCAACGCGAAGGGATGAATCTCGAGGTTCAGCCGCTTGCCGATCTCTTCGATGAACAGGTTGGCCCTGCGCCTCAGGAACCAGCGTACGCTCGGGATCAGCAGTCGGTCGAGCGCCGCCCAGGCGGCAAGCAGGACGAGCAGCGCGGCGAGCCACAAGGGAAGTGTGACCTGTCCAGTCATGGGCGCCTCTCGGGTGACGGACCGGATAAGCGACATAGTACCGTCACTCCCGGGAAAGTAATCTATAATAAATTGAAGTTAACCAAATCGCGCACAAGGGGAGGAAAAATGGCCGACTCGATTCGAAAGGCGGAATATTTCAAGGTCATTATCCCGAACAGGACCGGCGAGGGTGCAAGGATTCTGGAGGCCCTGCGGGACGATGGGGTCGACCTGCTCGCTTTCACCGGATTCCCGCGCGGACGGCGCATCCAGCTGGACTTCGTGCCGAAAAATGCGGAGCGTTTCCGGAAGGCGGCGAAACGTGCGGGCCTGAAGATCGCCGGCAAAAAAAGCTGCTTCCTGATCCAGGGATCGGACAAGGCAGGAGCGATCGCCGCGGTCGCGGGTAAACTGGCGGCGGCGGGAGTCGGCATCAGGGCATTGGACGGCATTTCCGCGGGAGCGGGCCGGTACGGCGCCATCCTGTGGGTGGAGCAGAGGGACGCCGCAAAGGCGGCGAAGGCGCTGCGCGCTTCTTAAAAAAAAAGCGGGTGGCGGCCGGTCCTGCCCCGGCTTGCGGTTCCCATGCGTTGCTTACCCATATTTTGTCGGGATCTGAGGCGATCCCTTCAATGGGGCGGAAGCGGTCTGCCGTCAACCGTCCTTCCGTCGTCCCGCATGGAACTGTGGGTCATATCGCCCCACCGCACCACTCGGTTAAAATTATACCACCGGGATACGAAATCAATGCCGCCCGCGCGATTATTTTCCGGGCGGCGGGGCGGTCGATCCGAAAGGAGGGGCTCATGGAATCCAGGCGGTTGGGAAAAGGCGGGCCGGCGGTATCGGCGCTTGGACTGGGCTGCATGGGGATGTCGGAGTTCTACGGCCGGCGCGACAACGACGAATCGACGGCGACCATTCACAGGGCGCTCGACATGGGAATATATTTCCTCGACACCGCGGACATCTACGGGCTTGGCCATAACGAGGAGCTCGTCGGGGAGGCCATCAGCGGCCGCCGGGAAGAGGTGGTCCTGGCGACCAAGTTCGGCATCGTCAGGGGGAGCGACGGAAGCTGGAAGGGAGTCAACGGCAAGCCTGAATACGTCCGATCGGCGTGCGAGGCGAGCCTTCGCCGTTTGGGAGTCGACGTCATCGATCTCTATTACCAGCACCGGGTCGACCCGGATACCCCCATAGAGGACACGGTCGGCGCCATGGCGGCGCTGGTCCGGGAGGGGAAGGTCCGTTTCCTGGGACTGTCCGAGGCGGCTCCCGCAACCATCCGCAGAGCCTGCGCCGTCCACCCGATAGCCGCCCTTCAAAGCGAATATTCCCTCTGGACGCGCGACCCGGAGAGGGAAGTCATTCCCGTGTGCCGGGAGCTCGGCATCGGGTTCGTGCCTTACAGTCCTTTGGGCAGAGGTTTCCTGACAGGGAAGATCAGGCGACCCGAGGACATTCCGGAAGGAGACTACCGGAAGAACTCGCCGCGCTTCCAGGGGGATAACTTCGAGCGCAATCTCGAACTTGTGCGGCTGGTCGAGGAAATCGCGGCCGAAAAGGGATGCACGCCTTCGCAGCTGGCGCTTGCCTGGCTGCTGGCGCAGGGCGAGGACACGGTGCCCATACCCGGCACCAAGAGGCGGGACAGGCTGGAGGAGAACGCGGGAGCCTTCAACGTGACCCTGACGAAGCGGGACATGGAGCGGATCGACGAGTTTCTGCCGCCGGGGGCCGCTTCCGGCATGCGATACGGCGAGGAGGCGATGCGGGCGGTCAATCGTTGACGGCCCGCATCGGTCCCGTCTCTACGCGCGGCCTTCCTTCAACAGCTCCTCCGCGCGGATCATGTAGGGGCGGGGGGCGCTATGCACCCCGCGCGGGTCCAGGTTCGTCTTGGGCATCGGGCGTACGGCGGAGCGCTGCGGGTGATCGTCCACCACGCTCAGGTGCTTGTGGATCAGCCTTTCGATCGAGGCGAGCAGGGGTCGCTCCTCGAATCCGCAGAAGGAAAGGGCGATGCCGGACGCGCCTGCCCGGCCGGTTCGGCCGATACGATGCACGTAGGCTTCAGGCTCGGCCGGCAGGTCGAAATTGACGACGTGGGAGAGGTCGACGATGTCCAGGCCGCGGGCGGCGATGTCGGTGGCCACCAGCACCCTCGTGGCGCCCCGCTTGAAGTCGGCCAGGGCCCTCTCGCGGGAGCTTTGGGATTTGTCGCCGTGAATCGCCTCCGCCCGGACGCGGGCGCGTGAGAGCTGCCGGGCGACCCGGTCGGCTCCGCGCTTTGTCCGCGTGAAGACGAGGGCGTTCTTGATCGAATCTCCCGACAGAAGATGCAGGAGAAGGTCCCCCTTGCCCTGCCTTTCGACGAAATAGACCGAGTGCTCGACCAGTTCCGCCGGCGATGACGCCGGCGTCGCGGCCACGCGGACCGGATCGCGCAGGATCGTGTCGGAAAGCCTCCGGATATCGGGCGGCATCGTGGCGGAAAAGAACAGGGTCTGCCGCTTCTCCGGTAGCTTGTCTATGATCCGCCGTATATCGGGGAGGAAGCCCATGTCGAGCATCCGGTCGGCCTCGTCCAGCACGAATGTTTCGACGGAGCGGAGATTCACGAGTCCCTGCGAGAAAAGGTCCAGCAGCCGCCCGGGGGTCGCCACAAGGATGTCTATGCCCTGCCGGAGCGCCTGCTCCTGGGGCTTCTGGCTTACGCCGCCGTAGACCACGGCGTGCCGCAATCCCGTGTGCTTGCCGTAAGCGCCGAAGCTGTCGGCGATCTGTACGGCCAGCTCGCGCGTCGGGGTCAGCACCAGGACGCGGATCGCGCGCCGCCCGCGGCCTTTTTCGCGCGTGCCGAAAAGGCGTTGAAGGATGGGGAGCGCGAACGCCGCGGTCTTTCCCGTGCCCGTCTGGGCGCACCCCAGAAGGTCCCTTCCCTCGAGCACGTGAGGGATGGCCTTCTCCTGTATGGGCGTCGGTATCTTGTAGTTTTTCGCGCTCACGGCGCGAAGGATCTCGGGGCAGAGCCCGAACGTTTCGAATGACATTTTTTCTCTTCTCCTCGAAGGATGTTTTTCGCGGGGCCTTCCGCATGACGCGGAAAGACGGCGCGGTGCCGGATGTTCACCAAGCACAACCCGTGGAGGAGGCTTTGAAGCCTTGTCCGATCTTCCGAAGGGGAAGCCGTCCGGGGAAGCGCCGCTCGTGCCCTTATCGGGCATCCGGTCCGCTTCCGCGAAAGGACCGTTGGGGAGAGGATTGCGTCTTGTGTTTTTTCTGGCTTTAAACACCTTACCATCCGGTGCCCCCCATGGCAAGGAGATTCGCGGATGCGGACTTATGTCGACGCGGCGGCGGTCGTGTGATATCCAATAGGGGAGGCATGGGGGAGGGGCGGGGGACGGACACGATTTTCCGGTAAAGATCTTGAAGTGTTATGGCGATAAAGGTCTCCGGAAGACGTGTCTGTCGGGATATCACCCGCTTTCGGAGGGTTCCCCCGAATGGCAGTGGAGCAGCGCGAGAGCGTATTCCCCGAGGTTGAACGGCTTCTCCTGGACCTGGCCCGCGTATGCCATTGGACGGGCCTTTACCAGGCCGGGCATCCTTTCCTTGCCGAGCGCATAAAGCAGATCCACGCAGCGCTCGTAGCGCGGATCGCGCAGGAGCCGGGAAACCGGCTTCTGTTCGGAATCGCGCGGGACCGTGTCCTGTACCGGGATGCCTTCCTGGGCGAAGGACACGCATTGATTTCCCCCTTCGCGGAGAATCTTTATATCAATCAGGTAGCCACGCTCGGTTTCAGCGGGGACGCCACCGCCGAAGGGCTCCTCTCGTTTTTCCGCAGCCTGCACGATTCGAGGTCGGGCAAGTCGGACGAATCCCCCGAGGCTTTTCTGCAGCGGGAGCGGCTGCCGGGAATCTTCCTTTATCCCTATAACTACAAAGAGGTCCTCTCGCGGCGGATAGTGAACCCGGAAGAAAGCGTCGAGCTTTCGGGCCGCGGGGATACGTTGTGGCGGATGCTTCTGACCGCGAACATCGCGGACGAGGGAGGCGAGAGAAAGGTCGTGGAAGAGCTTTCCGGGTCGCCGGAGCTTATTCCCGCCATACTCAGACACGCCCAGGCTTGCGCGCAGAAAGGCCCGGGCCCGCCCGGTACGCATGCGAATGAAGATGCCGTGTCACCCGAGGTCCTTCGCCGCATGTTCCGCCGCCTGGGGGATACGATGCGGTCCCTTCCCGAGGACCGGAGGCAGGAAGTCCTTCATTTCCTGGATGAGGGAACCGCCTGGCCGGATGGTCCCGCAGACGAGGAGCAGGGCGGCGCCGAACTTTCCCTTCCGGTTTCATTCGCCCGCTCCCTGTCGGCGGATTACACAGATGACGATTTTCTCGACCTTACCGCCAGCCTCCTGTCCGCCGAAGACAAGGGGGGGAAACGGCTTCGGAGGATTTTCGAAATCATCGCCGCCGAGCGCGACGTGCACGGCTCCCTTCTTCCGCGGCTCAAGGAGCGCGCCCGGGAAAGCCTTCGGGCAAAGGAGTACTACGCCGTCAAGACCTGGGAGGCCGTCGAGAAGCTCCTCCTGGCCAGGTCGGAAAAGGCATATGCCGGGGAGGACCATTCCCGTTTCATGGAGGCGCTGTCGGCCGGCGCGGGCATGCAGACGGGCGCCGTGCCTTCCGCGGAGCCGGATCCGACGCTGCTCGAACATTTCCGGGAGGAGGCCAGGCACAGGAAGGCGGTCCTCGTGCTGCTGGAGCTTCTGGCCCGCGAGAAAAACGATGCGGAGTTCCTACAGCTGCTCGAGGATATCCGGAAATACCTCCCCAACATCATCTCGCGGATGGAGTTCGCCCTGCTCGAAACCGTGCTCGGCGCGCTGTCCTCGATAAGCGAAAATGCCGCCGGGGCGGGGCGGGATGAGGTGCGAAGGACGATACAGGGGACGGATTTCGGCCACATCGTGGATCTGTTCCTTTCCCGGGCGATGACCCCGGAGGACGAAGAAAGGATTCCCGCCTTTTTCGCCGCATTCGGCGAGGATGCGATAGCCGCCGTGCTTGACCGCCTCCTGACGGAGCCGGAAGCGGGCAAGCGAAAGCTCCTGCTTTCCCTGGGAGTCCGAATGGGGAGGACGGCTGTTCCGGCGATCCTGGACAGGCTTTCCCATCCCCGCTGGTATTTCGTCCGCAACCTGTGCTTCCTGCTGGGCGAGCTCGGCGACCGCGCAGCCGGGCAGGAACTTGTGCGTACGCTCGACAACACGGACCTCCGGGTGAAGAGGGAGGCGGTGCTTGCGCTCGGAAAGCTCAAGGTCCCGGAGGCGGTTCCCTCGCTGGGAAGGATCCTCCTCGCGGAGGCTATATTCGCGTCAACCAAGGAGGTTTCCCTGAGGCTGGACGCAGCGACCGCCATTTTCCGCATAGGCGGCGCGGAGGCGACCGGATTCCTGCATCGGGGAAAGGAGTCGCGCAGGGCGGCGGTTCGCGAACATTGCGCGGCCCTGCTGAAATCCACGGAGGGTCGATGAAGAAGCAGGATCTCTTCGGCGTGGTATCCGACCTTGCACTGGCCGTCCAGGCGGTGTCCGTCTATCCGGATACCCATCAGCGCGTCCAGGAACTTTTGACGCGCCTCCATCAGCGCATAAAGGATGAAACGGAAAGGCTCAAGACCCTGCACATGGGCTTCATGGGCGATCACGCCATCGTTGACGAGTTCCCCTTCCTGGGACTTTCCCCCACCCTGATCAAACTGATCCGCAGGATGCAGGAAAGGGGGATAGAGAAGGTCTCGTTCGGCGAGGGGATCACTTTCGGTGAATTGAAGCGGTTCGTATATTACGTTGGAGGGGGCAAGGAGGGGGCCGCGGAAATGCGATGGGAGCATATAACCTGCGGCCGGATCCATGAGATCGCGGAAGGGGGGAATATCCCTTCAGGACTTTCGCCTGTGATGAGGTCCCACGTCCTTCAGGGAGCCGCCGAAGTATTGAAGAGCCTTCTGACGTCGCTCGCGGGGGAAGGGGCGGGAGGGCGCGTCTCCGAAGGGCGCGACCTGGTTGCGGCGGTGATGAAGGGGCTTCGCCAGGAGGGGATGCTCGTCGACCGCCTGATGCGCCTGCAGGCGCACGACGACTACACGGTGACGCATTCCCTGAACGTCTGCGTAATCGTCGTGGCGCAGGCGATCCACCTCGGTTTTTCCGAGCCCCAGGTACAGGAGCTCGGCATGGCCGCCCTGCTGCACGACGTCGGGAAGGAGACGATCCCGCAGGAAATACTCAACAAGCCGGGCAGGCTGGATGCCGGCGAGTTCGAAAGGATGGCTGAGCACCCCACAACCGGCGCGAAAATACTCAGGAAACTGGATTGCGGCTCCGACCTGCCGATGATCGTCGCCTTCGAGCACCACGTCAAATACGACCGGTCGGGATATCCGGCCGTCCGGTTCGAAGGGGCCATGCAGCCCGCTTCGTACATGACCCAGATCGCCGACGTCTACGACGCGCTTCGCACCTATCGTCCCTACAGGAAAAGCCTGGACAGGGAAACGACGATCTCCATAATGAAAGAGGGCAGGGGGAAGGAGTTCGAGCCGCGCCTGTTCGACAGATTCCTGGAGCTGCTTCCGTAAAGATCTTTTCTTGACGCAAGGTGGATTACCTGTTAGATTTACGAATGTTGTCAAATTTGAGCTTTGCGCTCAGGTTTTGCAGCAGTAAAAATTTAAGGAGGAACGGCAAGTGGCACAAGGCACAGTGAAGTGGTTCAATGACGCGAAGGGGTTCGGCTTCATCTCCCAGGAAGGCGGCCCGGATGTGTTCGTGCACTTCAGCGCGATCAAGGCCGAAGGATTCAAGTCGCTGAACGAAGGTGACCGCGTCGAGTTCGAAATCACCCAAGGCCCCAAGGGACCGCAGGCTTCCAACGTAACAAAGGTGAAGTAAGCGGGAACCGCCCAAGGGGTTTAACCCCTTGACAATGAAAACCCCGGCGAGCGCTCGCCGGGGTTTTTTTTTAGGGGGCAGGATGGAGGAGAAAGGCAGGCGGATCTACGAGCCGCTCTTCGATGTTTCGTTCAAGACCCTCGTCACGCCGCGCGTAATAAAGGTCCTGTACGCCCTTTCCATAGTCGCGGCGGGATTCATATCGATCGTGCTGATCATCGAGGGGTTCTCCGAGTCGGCGGGCAAGGGGATGCTGTCGCTGTTTTTCGTCGCCCCACTGGCCTTCCTTATACTGGTCATATCCTCCCGGATCGTTTACGAGCTGGCGATCGTCGTTTTCCGGATCTCGGATAACACCGCCGACATCGCCCGCAACACGGCGGAGATCGCGCGTCGCATGCAGATCCCTCCCGCGGACACCGACTCGGGGGGAAAAGGGACTTGAAGGATAAGGCCCGGGGAGATCCCTACCCGCCGGCCTCCAGGAAGCGCTCCGCGTCGATGGCGGCGCGGCACCCGCAGCCTGCGGCCGTCACCGCCTGGCGATAGACGAAATCATGGACGTCCCCCGCGGCGAACACCCCCTCGACGCTGGTCCGGGAACCGCCGTGCAGGACGATGTATCCCTTCTCCAGGTCCAGCTTGCCTTCGAAGATCTTCGTGTTGGGCACGTGCCCGATCGCGACGAATACGCCGTCTATCCTTCGGGTTTCCTCCTTCCCGTCCCTGGTGTTCTTCAGGCGCACCGCCGAAACCTCGCTCTTCTCCGCGTCCAGGATATCCGCGATCACCGAATTCCAGAGGAATTCGATCTTAGGATTTTTCATCGCCCTGTCGACCATTATCTTGGATGCCCGGAACTGGTCGCGCCTATGGACCAGGAAAACCTTCGAGGCGAACCGCGTGAGGAAAACCGCCTCCTCGACGGCGGTGTCGCCGCCTCCCACGACCATCACCTCCTTGTTGCGGAAGAAGGCGCCGTCGCAGGTGGCGCAGGTGGACACCCCCCTGCCCAGCAGCTTTCTCTCGGACTCGAGGCCCAGCATCCTGGCCGAAGCGCCGGTCGCGATTATCAGCGTCCTGGCGCGATAAGTCCCTTCGTCGGCTTTGACCGTGAAAGGGCGCGATTGGAGATCGACTTCCGCGGCGGCCTCGGAAATGTATTCGGCGCCGAACCGCTGCGCCTGCCGCTTCATTATGTCCACAAGCTCCGGCCCCTGGATGCCGTCCACGAAGCCGGGAAAGTTCTCCACTTCGGTCGTGAGGCCGAGCTGGCCGCCGGGCTCACGGCCCTCGAGCACCAGCGGATTCAGGTTGGCGCGGGCGGTGTATATCGCCGCCGTGGAGCCGGCGCACCCCGATCCCAGTATGATCACGTTGCGAACCATTCCATTCCTCCAGGCGTGTCGTAGTTCCGATGAAGTGTTACTTCCGGAGGCAATGCTTGTCAAGGTGGATGCGGCCGTTGGATTATGATGGTAACTTGAAGCGTCATCAATATTCCACGCCAGGAGGCATAGGACATGACCGCAGGAAAAGCGCCCAAGGAGCTCATAGAGCTGCTCAACCAGGCGATCGCCAGGGAGATCCAGGTCGCGGTTCAGTACATGTGGCAGCACGTGCTGTGGAAAGGGGTTAAAGGCTACGCGGTGAAGGATGCGTTCAAAAAGATCGCAATAGAAGAGATGAAGCACGCGGAGGCCATCGCGGAGAGGCTGAATTACCTGGGTGGAATACCGACCACGAAACCCACCCCGATTTTCGTAGGGAACACCCTCAAGGAGATGCTGGAGCAGGACAAGAAGGACGAAGAGGGGGCGATCGTCCTCTACAAGAAGATCATCGAGGTTTCGAGGAAGGACGGGGATGAGGTGACGAATCACCTTTTCCGGGAAATATTGTCCGACGAGGAAGGCCATCACGACACCTTTTCTACCCTTCTTGAGGAAATCTAGGCGGGCGGCCCTGCATCTAACTTGTCCGAAAGACCGTTTTTTTCAGGAGGCGTCGCATGAAATCATGGAAAGGCGCCGCGGTCCTGCTGGCCGCGATGCTGGGGGCGATATTCTTCCCCGGCGCGGGATACGCGGCCGGCGCGATACAAAACCTTTCTCCGAAGGAGGCCGCCGCGGCGATCCGTGAGCACGGACCGGGGAAGGATTTCGTGCTTCTGGACGTCCGTACGCCGGCGGAATACCGGGAAGGGCACATCGAGGGATCCGTGCTTATCGACATTTCCTCAGGCCGCTTCAAGGACGAGGCGGAGCGGCTTGACCGCGGGAAGACATACCTTTTGTATTGCCGGACCGGGAATCGAAGCGAAAAAGCAGCGGCTATGATGGAGGAGATGCGGTTCGGGAAAATCCTGCACATGTCGAGCGGCATCACGGGGTGGGTCAAGGAGGGATTGCCGGTCGTGCGATAGGCGCGGGGGAAGCGCGACAAAAGGGGGGAGCGCATGAAGCTTGAGGAGCAATTCAAGGAAGGGGGCACCGGCGTCATGGCGACGTCCGGCGCGAGCGGGGCCGTCAACACCGCGGTGTACGCCGTCCCTCGAGTCGTCGACGAGGAAACGGTGGCGTGGGGAATGACGGAGGGCCGGACCTACCGGTTCGCGAAGGAGAATCCGCATGCCTCCTACATCTACTTCTCGCCGGACGGAAACGGAAAGGGGATCCGGCTGACCCTTGAGCTCACGAACGTCGAGACCTCCGGGAAATTGCTTGAAGAGATACGCGCCCGCGCCTCCAGGGCCGTGAATCCGCAGGCAGGGGCCGCCGTCAAGTACGTGGCCTGCTTCAGGGTCGTCGAGGCGAGGCCCCTCATCTAGGGAGGCGGGAGCAGGCCGTGTCCCGCGAAGTCTTGGAAGCGCTCCGCAGGGCGGGCACGGGCGCCGCGCTGCTGCTGACGGTTCTCCTGTACGCCGCTGCGAGCGGGGGGGCCGACCTGCCGCTCGGCGATATCCGCCTGCCGCCGGGATTCCGAATCGACGTATACGCCGCCGGCGTGCCGGGCGCCCGTTCGATGGCGCTCTCTCCCGGAGGAGTCCTGTTCGTCGGAACGCGCACCGCGGGAAACGTCTACGCGGTGCTCGACCGCGGCAGGAAAGGCCGCGCCGACGAGGTCATCACCGTCGCCAGGGGATTGAACATGCCGAACGGAGTGGCGTTCCGGGACGGGGCGCTCTTCGTGGCGGAGGTGAGCCGGGTGCTGCGGTACGACGGCATCGAAGCCCGCCTGAAGGATCCTCCGAAGCCCGCCGTCGTCAACGACACCTTCCCGCGCGATACCCATCACGGCTGGAAGTTCATACGGTTCGGGCCGGACGGATATCTTTACGTGCCGGTCGGCGCGCCGTGCAACGTCTGCGAGGAAAAGAATCCGAAATAC
>DATBLU010000231.1:0-2497 GCA_036555205.1 Candidatus Deferrimicrobiaceae bacterium | reverse complement strand
TCCAGCACGTCGGTCAACCCGAAGTTGAGCAGCGGCTGATTGAATGCGGAGGCCGGACTTCCGCAGAGCCCGGCGAATGCAGCGGCTAGCAAAAGCGCGATCAATCCCCGTTTCATCATCCCCTCCTTGCGGTTCCGTTCGCATCCGTGAACCGGCTTCTCCATACATTTCCATCCGGTTTCACGGTCGTCAACCATTTCTTTTTGGGAAAGGCCGGCCGGCCCTGTTAAAATAAGGCGCGAGAGGAGGGCGGTTGCCGTTCTACGCGGATCTCAGCGAAGTCTACGATGCTCTGTTCCCGGTGTCCGACGCCCAGCGGGAGCTTTTCGACTGGATTCGCGCGACGGGAGCGATCCGCAGGGTAGCCGACGCGGGCTGCGGTACCGGGGCACAGCTTCTCCACTTCGCATCCGACGGAATATCCTGCACGGGGTTCGATCCCGACCCGGCTCTTGTCGAACTGGCCAGGAAAAAGCTCGCGCCGTTTCCCGGCGCCCGCGTGGAGGTAGGCGGATTCGCCGACACGACCCGCCTGGTCTCCCCGGCCGCCGACCTGCTCCTGTGCCTCGGAAACTCGCTGGTCCACGTCCCGCAGGAAGAGGCCGCCCGGTTCGTTGCGGACGGCGCGTCGGTCCTGTCGCCCGGGGGAAGCATGCTCCTTCAGATACTCAACTACGAGCGGCTTTTCCGCGATGGGATCACCGAGCTCCCCTTGATGGCTGCCGGGGAAGGGTCGATCGAGTTCCGACGCAGATATTTCTGGGAGGGGCGGCGGGCGGTGCGTTTCCAGACATCTCTTCGCATCGCCGGGGCGGACGGACCCCGGATCCTGCGCAACGATATCCCCCTGTATCCCATCTATCCTGAAGAGCTGTGGGAGATGCTTTCGGGGGCGGGATTTTCGCCTATCCGTTACTATGGCGATTTCGCGCGTTCCGAATTTACCCTGGAATCGGAGGCCCTGGTATGCCTGGCAAGGAAATCATGAAGGGCCGCCGGCTGCGCGGGAAGACCATGATACGCGTCCTGGCGCTGATCGTGGTCGTCCTTGGCGTGTGGCTGGCTTCGCGGGCCGTCGTGGCGGCGAACCGCCACCAGCTGCAACATCCCGAGCGCGCGCTTCCCGCCCGGGACAGCCACGCCGCGCGCGAACACGGCTTCGGGGACCAGGACCTTTTGGCGCTGCTGTCCGAGGGAATCGCGGAAGGTATTTCCAGGGACGGGACGCGCGTAACGCTCGCGCTGGACGAGGAGCTGCAGAAAAAAATCTTCGAGCTTTTCCGGCGGTTCGATCCTCCTTACGGCGTCTTCGCCGCGATGGAGCCTGCGACCGGGCGCGTAATCGCGCTGGTGGGGTACCGGAGGGGGGGCGAGGCGGACCCGAGGCTTCCTCTTAAGGCGGTCTATCCCGCCGCTTCCCTTATAAAGGTCGTGACGGCCTCGGCCGCGCTGGAGAACGGCAGGATCTCCCGGGAAGACGAGATAAGCTATCGCGGCGGCATTTATGGAATAACGCGAAAAGGCATCCACGCAAGGGACGGCAGGGGCGTTCCTTCCATGTCGCTCGAGGAGGCGATCGCCAAGTCCGCAAATTCGGTCTTCGGGAAGGTTGCCGTCAATTACGTGGGCAGCGAGTCGCTCCTGAACTACATGACGAAATTCGGATTCTGCCAGCGGATTCCCTTCGATCTTCCCGTCGAGGACAGCACGTGCGATATACCCAGGGACGAGTACAACCTCGCCCGCACCGGGGCTGGATTCGGGGAGGTTTACGTCTCCCCGCTGCACATGGCGATGATCATGTCCGCGATCGGCGCCTCCGGGGAGATGCCGCGCCCGATCCTCATCGAGCGCGTAGAGGACAAGGACGGCGTTCCGCTGTTCGATGCCGAGCCGTCGAAGTGGCGCGACACGATTAAGCCGGAGACCGCCGACGCATTGCTGCAGATGATGGTGAAGACGATCGAAATGGGGACCTCGCGCCGGACCTTCGGTTCCCCCGATTCGACTCCGCTTCTTCAGGACATGGAGGTGGCGGGCAAGACAGGATCGCTGTCGGGCTGGACCCCCAGGATGCATTTCGAATGGTTCGCGGGGGTGGCGCCGGTCGGCGATCCGAAACTGGCGGTGGCGGCGCTCGTGGTGAACGACAATCGATGGAAGATCAAGGGGAGCTACGTGGGAAAGGAGGCGTTCAACGCGTACTTCGGCTATCCCTCCTCCACACCTCCGGTCTATGCGAAGGCAAAGGGAAAGGCGAAATGGAAAAAGGCGGCGAAGAAGGCCGGCCGCGCCAAGGCCCGCGTCTCCCGGAAGCGCGGGAAGAAGCCCGCCCGTTCTCCTTCCGGAGTCAAAATGCCCAGGAAAAATTCCGCCGCAGGGTGAGAGTGCGATGGACTTTCGAAAGCTTATCGCGGCCAGGCGGAGCCTTCGGGCGTTCGCGGACCGCCCGGTGGAGCCGGGAAAGATAGAGCGGATGCTGGATGCGGCGAGATGG
>DATBLU010000222.1:0-1721 GCA_036555205.1 Candidatus Deferrimicrobiaceae bacterium | reverse complement strand
CGGCCCCGCGGCGTACAGCCCGGCAAGAAGGATGGCGGACTTGACCTGCGCGGAGGACACGGGCATCTCGTACCGCATCCCCGAAAGCTTCCCTCCCCTGATGCAGAGCGGCGGCAGCGTGTTCCCCCGCCTGCCCGCGATCGACGCACCCATGCGCGCGAGCGGCTCCACGATGCGCTTCATCGGACGGCGGCGAAGGTAGCGGTCTCCCGTGACGATCGTCATGAACGGCTGCGCGGCGAGTATGCCCGCCCCGATCCGCATCGTGGTCCCGGAGTTCCCCGCGTCGACGACGTCCTCGGGCTCGGACAGCCCGCGCATGCCCCGGCCGATGATGCGAAGCTGCGTCGGCGATTCCTCGACAACCTGCGTGCCGAGGGCGCGCATCATCGCGACCGTGCAAAGCGTGTCCCCTGCGTGCAGGAACCCCCGGATGCGGCTCTCGCCCTCCGCCAGCGCGGAAAGCATCACGGCCCTGTGGCTGATCGACTTGTCTCCGGGCACCCTGACGGTACCGGAAATCCTTACGCGTTTCCTCATCGGCTCACAGCCTGTCCCTGGTTTTTTTCGCCTTGCGGAAATAGGCGAGGAGGCCCGGCGCGTCCTTCCCGCGCACGAGGCTTTCGAGCAGGGCCAGGTTTTTCCTGTAGTGCCCCAGCGCGCGCAGGACTTCCCCCCGGTTCTGGAGGACGATGTCCTTCCACATCTCCGGGTTGCTGGAGGCGATGCGCGTGAAGTCGCGGAACCCTCCCGCCGAGTACCCCAGCGGCACCTTCGAATCGAGCGTGGCCACCGAATGGACCAGCGCATAAGCGACCGCGTGCGGAAGGTGGGAGACATATGCGAAGACGTGGTCGTGGAGGCGCGAATCCATCCGCAGGACCCTCGCTCCCGCCATCCTCCAGATCCGCCCTACCCGCCCGACCGCCGCCTCGGTGTTGTCTTTCGCCGGGGTCAGGATGACCGTCCTCCCCTTGAAGAGCGAGGGGTCGGCCGCGGCGTAGCCGGAGTTCTCGGTGCCCGCGATGGGGTGGCCTCCCACGAACTCGGCCCCCCCGTGCACGGCCGCCCGGCCGGCCCTGACCACCTCGGCCTTGACGCTGCCGGCGTCGGTCAGCACCGCGCCGGGGCGCATCCGCCCCCCGATCCGGCGCAGCAGGTCCACGGACCGCAGCACGGGGACGCAGACGACGACGATGTCGCATGAGGCAATGTCGTTTTCGGTGCAGGCGCGCGATATGGCGCCGTCGGCGAGAGCCATCCGTTCGTGCCGCTTCAGGCGGTCGCACCCCCAGACCTCGGGCGCGCCCCGTTTCCCTTTCAAGGAAAGGGCGAGCGATCCGCCGATCAGCCCCAGCCCGACGATGCCGATGCGCTCCGCTCTCAAGTCCGCCCCAGGGTCTTGCCGACCGCGACCGCTATCTTCGCGAGCCTGGAAACCATCCCCTGGAACGCCTCCGGCCTGAGCGACTGCGGGCCGTCCGAAAGGGCCGTCTCCGGCTGGTGATGGACCTCCACCATGAGCCCGTCCGCGCCCGCCGCTATGGCGGCCGCGGAAAGCGGCTCCACCAGGCTCATTTTGCCCGCGGCGTGGCTGGGATCGGCGATCACGGGCAAATGGGACAGGTCCTTCACCACGGGAATCGCCGAGACGTCGAAGGTGTTCCGGGTCGCCTGCTCGTACGTCCTGATCCCCCGTTCGCAAAGGATGATCTGCTGGT
>DATBLU010000200.1:0-4784 GCA_036555205.1 Candidatus Deferrimicrobiaceae bacterium | reverse complement strand
CGCTCCAGCGGGGAGGTGATGAAGCCGCGCACCAGGTCCGCGCTCGCGCCGATGTATACGGTGGTGACGGTGACCATTGCGTTCTCGCTGCGCGGGTACTGGCGGACGTTGATGGTCCGGATCGCCTGCAGGCCGCCGATGATGATGAGCAGGTTGATCACCAGGGCCAGAACCGGCCGGCGTATGAACAGGTCGGTGAATTTCATCGGTCAGTTGTTCTCCGGTTCGGGCTCCTTCCGGAAAGTCGGGGCGAGCTTGTTGTCGACGACCACCGCCTGGCCGTTGCGCAGCTTGAAGACCCCGGTGCTGACGATGTTCTCACCCTCCTTCAAGCCCTGGTTTACGGCGACGAAGTCGCCGCGCTTTTCGCCGAGCCGCACGAACTGCTGGCGCAGGACCTTGCCCCCTTTCCCCTCCTTCGCATCGTCGACGACGAAGACCGAGTCGCCGTAGGGGGCGTAGAGAACGGCCGTGGCGGGAATGGCCAGCATTCTCTGGCGGACCGGCAGGCCGACCGCCGCATTGACGAACATCCCCGGCCGCAGTTTTTCCCCGGGGTTCGACGCCGTCGCCTGGACCTGGACGTTGCGGGTCTCCTCGTCCACCAGCGGGTTTACGACCGTTACGCGCCCGTTGATCGTCGTTCCGGGCATGGCGTCGCACGTCACCTTCACCGGCATGCCGGTGCGCAACCTGGGAAGCTGCTGCTGGGGGAGGGTGAAATTGACGTAGATCGGGTCGAGGGATTGGAGCGTGACGATCGGGTCGCCTTCGCGCAGGATCTGGCCGAGGTTCACCTGCCGGATGCCGAGTCGACCGCCGAAGGGGGCACGGATCGTCTTCTTGCCGATGGCGGCCTTGATGGTGTTGACCAGGGCCGCAGCCTGCTCGTGGCCTGCGACGGAGGCATCGTAGTCGGCCTGGGAAATGATCCGCTCCTTAAGCATCTCGGCGTCGCGCGCGAGTTTGGTGCGCGTCTGATCCGCCTGGGCGACGGCGCCGGGAAGCTGCGCCTCTTCCATGCTCGTGTCCTGGCGGATCAGCGGGTCCCCCTTCGCCACCTTCGCGCCCGGCTCGAACGCGATATCCACGACCTTCCCCGTCAGCTCGGCGGCCACGGTGACTCCCTGTACGGCTGTCAGCGTGCCGACCGACGTCAGGGCCGCCTCCCATGATTCGGCCTTGACCGCGGCGGTGGTAACCGTCTCCGGCGGAAAAACGGCTTTCTTGCCCTGGTCGATCATCGCGTTGATCTGCAGGGCCTTGATGGCTGACAGCAGACCGATTATGACCGCCAGTCCCAGGATGACGAGCAATATGCGCTTCTTCATGATTGTCGGCTCCACCACCCGCCGCCAAGCGCCTGGAAGAGCGCGGCGGTGTCGGAAAATCGCGCGGCCTGGGCCTGTATGAGGCCGATCCGCGCCTGCTGGTGTTGACGTTCGGCGTTGAGCAGCGCAAGATAGCTCGCCGCGCCGAGCTGGAACTGATGCCGGACGAGGCCCAGCGACGCCCGGGCGGCGGCTTCGGCGTCCGACTGCGCTTTGAGCGTCTGCGCGTCCATCTCCAGGGCGCGCAGGACATCGGCAACGTTCTGGAAGGCCTGCAGGACGGTCTGGCGGTACTGCGCCTCGGCCTGGTCGTATGCGGCGATGGCGGCACGGCGCTTTGCGGTCAGCTCCCCGCCGCGGAATATCGGCTGCAGCACCCCGGCGCCGATGCCCCATACGGAAGTCCCGCTTCCGAACAGGTCTCCGATCCTGCCGGCCTCGGAGCCGAGGCTGCCGGTCAGCGTGAGCTGGGGATAGAGGTTCGCGGTGGCCACGCCGATCCGGGCGCTTGCCGCGTGCAGAAGCTCTTCCGCGGCCCTTATGTCGGGGCGCTGGCGCGCCAGCGACGATGGGAGGCTAAGCGGCAATTCCTGCGGCAGGCTCAAGCTCTCGAGGTCGAACTCGGGGATCGCCCCCGCCTCCCCGGGAAACCTGCCGGCAAGCAGCGCCAGCCTGTGCCGGGTCTGTGCAAGCTGCTTTTCCAACGACGGCAGGGTCGCACGGGTCTGTGCGACCTGGGCCTGCTGGGCGAGGACGTCGGGGCGGGAAGCCGCCCCGAGCTGGAACTGCTTTTCAACCAGCGCCAGTTGCTCCTCTTCCGCCGCCGCGATATCCCTTACCGCCTTGATCTGGGAGCGGAGCGCACCCTCCTGCACAGCCGTGGTGACCAGGTTGGCGGTGAGGGCGAGCCATGCGCCTTCGAGCTGGAAACGTTCGAAATCGACCTGCGCGCCCAGGGCCTCCAGCTCGCGCCGCGTGCCGCCGAACAGGTCGAACACGTACGACACATTCACCGATGCGTTGTATAGGGTGAAGGGACCGAGCGCGCTCACCGTCTGGCCGATCGAGGCGCCCGAGATCTTCGCCCTCCGGGCCGAGGCCTCCCCCTCGATGCTCGGAAGCAAGGCGCCGAATTGCGCACGCCGGTTCTCCTCCGCCTCGCGGAGCCTCGCCTTCGCGGCTGCAAGAGTCGGGCTGTCGGCCAGCGCCTGGCGTATCAACCGGTCCAGCGCTTCCGAATGGAACAGGGCCCACCACTGGGGAGGAATCTCCTCTCCGGAAGCGAAGCGCTGTGCCGCCCCGCCGGCAACCGGCGCGGCCGCGGTCTCCGCCGGCAGCGCCTCCGCGGTGTAGGACGCGACCGCAGGAGGCGCCGGGCTGCGGAAATCGGGACCGACCGCACAGCCGGCAAGCGCCGCGGCCAGGAGCGCTGCGGCATGTAAACGCGTCATGATGCGAATCCCCGGATTGGGGGGAAGCCGCTCCTTGGTATAGCCGCCCATTTTCATATGATGCCGATTTCGGATGAGCTTCTCCGCGAGGTCATTATTTACACCGGCGGCCGGCAACCGACGATCATCCGTCGGTTTCGCCCGGCACATATCCCAGGGCCGCCAGCCGTTCGCCGGAGCCGGCGTAGGCGGCGGAATCCATATCGCTCACCCCGGTGGCGTCGATCCATTTGTTGTAGAAATTGAAGAGAGCGCATACGGTTATGGCGTCGTATAGCGCCTCTTCGCTCCAGCCTGCCGCTTTCACCCCATCTACGTCTTCCTTCCGAAGGCGGCTGGACTCCCGATTAACCTTATCGATGAACGCGAACAACGCCTTCTCCCGATCGCTTATCGGGGCGGTTCGATAATCGTGCAGCACTGCATCGACCATGGAGCGATCGCCCAGCAAGGACGCCGCGACCGCGGCGTGGGCGCCGATTCAGAAAAGGCAATCGTTGCGCCGCGAGGTAAAAGCGGCTATCAGCTCGCGCAGGCCCGCGGGAAGCGGAGACGGTCCCCGCATGACGCCCTGAGTGAACCGCGACAGGAAACCGGTCCGGTCCGGCTTGTAGGCAAACAGGTGCATTATTTGCGGAACCGGCTGCCCCGCCGTTCGCAGCTCCTCGATTATCCGGGCGTAAGCGCCTCCGGGACTTCCCTGTTCGACTTCCGACAGGAACATCGGACGCATGCATGTCTCCTTTCAGTCGGGTGCTGCATCCCATAATATCAAGATTATTTGTAATCTTTTTCGCTATGCCGCAACAAATAAAGGCTTACTGCAATAATCAGGGCGATGGGCAGCCCGATTATTATGACTTTCATCAGCTCGATGGCCGTGGCGTAGTACGCGTCCTGAACGCTGAATTGCCGGGGAAAAAAAGATTTCAAATAATGGATTTCCTCGACGGAATGCCAGCAGACCGCGGAAAACAGGATGACGCCCGCTATCGTCACCGAATATATTATTGTTTTTGAGTAGCCGTTTTTCATATATCAATCCTTCTTGGCTTTCCCCTTGAAAAACGTATAAATGAAAGTGCCGCCCTCCCCCGTGGTTTTGTACAGGTCCTTGATTCCCTGGTCCCAATCCGCCTCTTCCATCAATCCGGATCGCACCGCCTGGTCCTTGACCCCCTCGACCATTGCGATAAATGTATTTTTCGTGAAACCTTCGACTAATCCAGGCTTGCTTGAATCGACATAGATCATCCGGGGAGAAACGCGCACATCGGAAAATTTCGCTTTTTTCAACAACGGGTGGAGCTGTCTTCCGATCAGCGCATTCCCTCCCATCCCGGCCTGGATGTCGACCAGGCACTGGATCGCCTTTCTCGCACGAGGACTGTCGGGATGAAAGTACGTGGAACCGTGATCGCCTTCTACCACGATGATCGTTCCGCCGGTTTTTAAGACCCTTCGAAGACACAGCAGCGCTTCTACCGGGTTCGGAAGGTGTTCCAGGACGAAGCATAAGAACACGTGGTCGAAGTATTCATCCTCGAAAGGCAGGTGGAAGATATCGGCCTGATGAAAAGCGACGTTCGTGAAGCCAAGCGAGGTGACGCGCTCTTCCGCGGCGCGAAGAGAGTCCCCGGATCGGTCGATGGCAGTAAATATTGCGCCGGGACTTTTGCGCGCCAATATGACCGTTTGCGCCCCGACTCCGCATCCCGCTTCCAGCACATTGCTTCCGGCCTGGTAAACTGTGTCGTAATGAAGGACTTCGGCCAGCGTGGTCGCCTGATCGACCAGCCTTACGCTTTCCCTTGCCGTGTAACCGTGAACGTATCTCTTTTTCATCGAAGGATCGCTTCCCGCGATGCCTGAAAGCGGCTTTCAGCCGGAGGTGACGGGCCTATATCGAGCCCATGCCAAGGATGCGGCCGAAACAATCTTGGAGACTTTTCATCGTCCTTTTTCCTCATCGCTCACTCCTCGATCTTCCGGAATCCCGGGT
>DATBLU010000174.1:0-5176 GCA_036555205.1 Candidatus Deferrimicrobiaceae bacterium | reverse complement strand
GACGCTTCGGTGAGGATGCCGACGGCCTCCTCGTACTTTTTCGCGTCTTCCAGCTGCCCGCCGAGGAACACCATCAGGTCGACGTCATCCGGGTACTTCGCCCGGAGCTTCCGGATCACCTCGATGGATTCGCCGCTTTTTTTCTGGCGCCCGAGCGACATCGACAGGTGCAGCATTGCATCGCGGTAGACCGGCGACGATTCCGGGATTCCGCGGAACTGTTCCTGCGCCTCCGCCAGCAGCCCCTTCTCCTCGTACGTGGTGCCCAGGAAGAAGCGCACCTGGAAATTCTGCGGCTGCGTCGACAGGACGAAGCGGAACTCGTTTATCGCATCGTCGTACCGGTCGCGCTCGAGGTAGAGCAGACCCAGCTTCGTCCGGAAATCCGGATTGTTGGCGGAAAATTTCTTCAGCTCTTCGTACTGGCCGACGGCCTGGTCTATCTTGTTCTCGAGGATGAGGACCCTGCCCAGCCGCTCGCGGATGAACGGGTTGTTCGGATACAGATCCAGGGCCCGCCGGTACCGCTCCTCCGCGTCGGCGTGCCTTCCGAGGATCTCGAGGACGCCGCCGGAATCGATAAGTGCGCTGTCGAACGAAGGCTGCAGGGAAAGGGCATTGTCGAAATCGCCGAGGGCGGCATCGAATTTTTTCTGCGCCGCGAGGAGCCGTCCCCTGTAATAGTATGCGAGGAATGATTCCGGGTTCCTCTCGATGAGGGAGGACAGGGACTTCTCCGCCTTCCCCAGTTCCCCGGTTTCGAAGAAAAGGGTGGCGATGTGGAGTCGGGCTTCCTCGTTGTCCGGATCGTCCGCGATCACCCGCTCGTACAGCCTGGATGCCTTTTCCTTCTCGCCGGTGGCGGCAAGTACGCCCGCAAGCAGGTAACGGGCCCTCGAATGGCTGTCGTCCCTGGAGAGAGCCTTCTCGAGCGTCTCCCTCGCGCCGGCAAGATTTCCCTTCTTGACGAGGACGTTTCCGATTTCGTACAGGATATCCGGCTCGTTCTCCGAGTACTTCAGCGCTTTCCGGTACGCCTCGAGGGCTTCGTCCAGATTTCCTTCCCGGTAAGCCAGGTAGCCGGAAAGGAACAGGGAGTAAGCCCTCCCCTGCACGCGCGCGTTGATCCTCGTATTGTTTCCGTGGAAGGCAAACGCCTGCGAGGATAAAAGAAAAAGGGCCAGCGCCCCGATCATGAGTTTTGTTTTCATCCGTGCCCTCTATAGTAAACGCGCGTTACGTGTATTATACACAAAACCGCGGGGACGCGTCCCCCGCCGGAGGCGGCCATGCTCTCTTCGTTGCGGATAACGCCGGTTCTTTCCGCCTTGTTGTCCCGCGGCGGGGAATACGCAGAGCTGTTCTACGAGGAGGTTCGCTCGCTCACGGTCCTGCTGGAGGACGGAAGGATCGAGCGGGTTCTCTCCGGGACGGACGCCGGCGTCGGGATCCGCCTGATTTACGGTGAAAAGACATTCTACGCATACACGAACGATGCGAGCGAGCGCGCACTCCTGGCCATCGCCAACGACCTTTCGAAGTACGCGCATGGAGGCGGCGTCCCCGCCGTCCTTCCGGCCTCTCCCGCCGCCGCCGGCCGTCCTTCGACAGTGCGCGTGCCTCCGTCCTCCCGCGGCGTCCCCGAGAAGGCAGCGCTCGTTTCCCTCGTGGACCGCGTCGCGAGGGGAGTTTCCCCGGAGATCCGGCAGGTCAGGGCGACATACGGTGAGGCGGAACGCAGGATCGAGATAGCGGCGCATCCGGGCGTGTACGCCTCGGACTCCCAGACTTTGACGCTTCTTGCGGCGCAGTGCGTGGCTGGCGACGGGGGCGGCCTGGCTATGGGATACGAATCCGGCGGCGGGACCGTCGGATGGGAGTTCCTCGAGGAATTCATCCCGGAGACCCTGGCCCGCAAGGCGGCTTCGAGGGCCGTGCGAACGCTGTCGGCGGGGAAGATCGACGGGGGAAGAATGCCGGTCGTCATCTCGGCGGAGGCGGGCGGCACGATGGTGCACGAAGCGATAGGGCACGGGCTGGAAGCCGACCTTGCCCGACAGGGGATGTCCGTCTACGGGAACGCGCTCGGGAAGGAAGTGGCAAGCCCCCTGGTCTCCATCGTCGACGACTCCACGGTTCCCGGCAAGAGGGGATCCTTCGGAATAGACGACGAGGGTACGCCCGGAAAGAGGACTCTCCTAGTCGACAAGGGCGTCCTTGCGGGGTTCCTGCACGATCGCCTGTCCGCAATGAGGGAAGGCGGCAGGCCCACGGGCAACGGGCGGCGCGAATCATACCGGCACAAGCCCATCCCCCGCATGAGCAACACGATAATATGCCCCGGCTCCACCCCGCCGGGGGAGATCCTCAAGGAGGTGGACCGGGGGCTCCTGGTCGTTAAAATGGGAGGAGGGCAGGTAAACACCGTAACCGGCGACTTCATGTTCGAGGTCGCCGAGGGGTACCGGATCGAGAACGGCGCGCGGGGCGAGCCCGTCCGCGGAGCCACCATAACCGGAAACGGCCCCGAAGTGCTCAAGATGATAGACCGGGTCGGAAGCGACCTAGGATTCGGGCTGGGAACCTGCGGCAAGGAGGGGCAAGGCGTCCCCGTTGGCGACGCCCAGCCCACTCTCCGCATCGGTCCCCCCTACATCACGGTGGGATAGGCAAGGAGAAGGCATCGTGGTCACCCGGATACTGGAAGCTCTCGCATCGATGATCATCTACGTCATCTCCCGCATGGGGCTGGCCGGCGTGGTCTTCCTCATGGCGATCGAATCCGCCTGCATCCCCCTGCCTTCCGAGGTGATCATGCCTTTCGCGGGGTACCTCGTCTTCCTGGGGAAATACTCGCTGTGGTCCGTCGGGCTTGCGGGGGCGGTCGGGTGCGTGGTCGGATCCGTTCCGGCCTATTACCTGGGCATGTACGGGGGCCGCCCGCTCATCGAGAAGTACGGAAAGTACATCCTGATGTCGCATCACGACCTGGACATGGCGGACCGCTGGTTCGCGCGCCACGGGCAGGCGACGGTCTTTTTCGCGAGGCTCCTGCCGGTCATAAGGACCTTCATCGCATTTCCCGCCGGCGTGGCGCGGATGGACATGAAGCGGTTCATAGCCTACACGTTCGCGGGATCCCTCCCGTGGTGCCTGGGGCTGGCCTACGTCGGGATGGTCATGGGCGAGAAGTGGCCTTCCTTGCGGGAATACTTCCACAAGTTCGATCTGCTGATAGGTGCGGTCCTGGTGGCCGGGATCGCCTGGTACATCCGGCGGCACATCAGGAACTCGAGCTCCCGAAAAGCCTGAGGACCTTTTCCCAGAACCGCTCTTCGGCGTCCGCCTGCCTGAGGAGAAGCGCTGAAACTCCGGAGAGCCGCCCGGCGTCCTGCGCCTCCGAGATCTCCTTCATCCGGCCGGCGATCTCCGTCCAACCGTCGGCGATCGAGACCAGCCGCCCGGGAAGCCCGGCGGACGATATCACCGGATGGAATGCCGACGCCTCCTCCAGGTACCGCGCGTATAGCCTGCGGAAGAAGCCGCCACCGGTCCCCCGCTTCTCTATGACCTGGTATGCGAAGCGCGCGGCGAAGACCCAGTGCCCGGTCAGCTCCGGCCATAGATGGAGTTCTTCCGCCGCCCTTCTTATTCCGGCTATGCCGGCCGTTTCTCCCTCCGGGGGGGAGAACATCCCACGCGCATTCTTGCGGAGGGCGCCCGGTATCGCCTCGGCCGGATGACGGGGCGGACGCGACGGGGCGATCACGCACCAGCGGTTCCCCATGGGGTAAGGGGGAATCTCCGAGGACCTGGCTTTTTTGAGCGACTCGTACGGGATGAGCTGCGCCTCCTCCCGCTCGGAATCCGAAATCAGCGCCTCTCTCCGCTCGTCGTCGAATCCGCAGAGGACGACCCTGTGGCCCGCGAAATGGGTTTTGGTATCGAAGTAGTCTAGGTAGGCCAGGTCGGTGTTGATGAGGACCGGGTTGCCCGCCATGACCGCTTCGCGCGCACGCTCCCAGCCCGCGTCGCCGTCCGGCTCCTCCCGCTCGGGGAAGGGAAGGCCGAGGGCGTCGCACAGCTCCTTCTCCATCTCCATGATCCGGCCGTGGATCGCCACTACCGGAGGGACCGGGAGGCCCTTGACATAAAGGAATCCGGCGCCGGATCCCAGGCCGAAGCACATGGGCTCGGAGAGCTCTATTCCGCGGAACCGGAGCATGTTCCGCATCGAAGAGGAGCCGCAGTGCACTCCGTTCCGGTGCACGTAGCCCGGAACGGCGTATCGGATTCCCCCCACTTTCCCTCCGCATGGCGTTTCGCTGTAAGATAAGGTACCAAATATTCCGTGCGGGATTCAGTGCAAAACCGCGTAGCGACCGTCATCATCGAGCTGGACAAGGCCCGTAAGGGGATTGCCGTATACGCCGCGCTGGTGGTCGCCCTTACCGTAGGCTCGTTTTTCTACTCCGAGCCTATCCTTCTCTTCATGGTCCGCCTGCTCGGCCGCAAGCTCGTGGCATATTCCCCCGACGAGGGATTCTTCGCGCTAATCAACATCGCGCTTTATTGCGGGATCGCGCTGTCGCTTCCGGCCGGTGCATGGCTGCTCTGGCGCGGCGCGGTCACCCGCTGGGCGCCCGGATGGAAGGGGTGGGGTGGGGCGGTCATCCTGGTCGCTGCCGGTCTCTTCGCCGCCGGGGGGCTCCTCGGCTATTACGTCCTGCTGCCGGCGGGGATCGGATTTCTGGTGAGCTTCGAGACAAAAGAGGTGGCCGCCCTGATATCGGCCCGGAAATTCATCTCCTTCTGCGGGACCATGCTCCTGGTCCTCGGCCTGTCCTTCGAAGCGCCCCTCGTCTCCTACTTCCTTGCGCGGGCCGGATGGCTGACCCCGGAGCATTTCCGCAGGCGGTGGAGACCGGCCCTCCTCGGATGCGTGATCCTCGCCGCCGTCATCACGCCGACGCCGGACGTCTACAACATGACCTTGATGTCCCTGCCGCTGCTCGGCCTGTATTTCATAAGCTACGCGGTCGTCTCGATCGTGAATAAAACGAAGCGGGCGTGAAGGCGCGGCCCGGCGGCCGATCCGTTCACTTCCGGCGGTGCTTCTCCTGGTGCCTCTCGTGCCATTTCCGGAACAGCCGCTCCAGCTTGTCCTTGTAGGCGA
>DATBLU010000156.1:0-2614 GCA_036555205.1 Candidatus Deferrimicrobiaceae bacterium | reverse complement strand
TCGTAGGCCATCAGCGCCCGCAACGCTTCGCCGTCGATCCTTGCGACCGGCTTCCCCATCTGTTTCGCGAATTTTCCCAGGAAGTGCATGGCCAGGACGGGCACGTCCTCCCTCCTCTCGCGAAGTGGGGGCACGGTGATCTGTATGACGTGGAGCCGGAAGTAGAGGTCGTCCCGGAAACGCCCCGCCTTCATTTCCTCCTCGAGGTCCCGCTTCGACGCGGATACTATCCTCACGTCGATGTTGACGTCCTCGTTTCCGCCGATCCTCCGGAACGAACGCTCCTGGATCGCCCTCAGCAGCTTGCTTTGCATGCTCGACGGGATTTCGCCGACCTCGTCCAGGAACAGCGTCCCATGGTGGGCGGCTTCGAAAAGACCACGCTTGGTCTGCACCGCGCCGGTGAACGCCCCACGCATGTGCCCGAACAGCTCGCTCTCCATGAGCGTCTCGGGTATGGCTGCGCAGTTGATGGCTACGAACGGGGCTTCTTTCCGCTCGCTGCGGCAGTGAAGCGCCGACGCGATCAGCTCCTTGCCGGTCCCGCTTTCTCCAAGGATCATCACGTTGGCGTTTGTGGGAGCGACCCTGTCGACCAGCTCGTAGATCTTGAGCATCGCATCGCTGCGCCCGACGATTCCCTCGAAGGACGATTTCCCCTGGACCTCCTCGCGAATGGCCCTGCGCCTCTCCACGGCGACATCCCTGGTGGCCAGGGCCCCCTGGATCAGGCTGCGCAGGTCCTGGTTGCTGAACGGCTTGACTATGTAGTTGTAGGCTCCCTGCTTTATGGCCTCGACCGCCCCCCCGATGGTGGCGTAGGCGGTCATCACTATCACCTGGGTGGAAGGAGTCCTCTGGATCGCCGAGCGGATTACCTTGAGCCCGTCGTCCTCTGCGGTCATCCGCATGTCGGTGAGGACCAGGTCGTAGACGTTTTCGCCTATCGCCTTCACGGCCTCCGCCAGCGATGCGGCGACGTCGACCTCGTATCCTTCCTTTTGAAGGAAGAGCTTGAGAAACTTCCGCAGGCTCTGCTCGTCGTCGACGACGAGGACGTATGCTTTCAACCCGTTACCCCGCGTCGTTCAGCGCGTCGTCCGGCATCTTCCCCTTGCACCCCTTGCGCGCGCACACTATTTCGCTCTTTCCTCCCTTTCTCACTTTCTCCGCCATCGCAGTATAGCCGCATTCGGGGCACGTCAATGCCAGGAGACGGTTCCACGAGGCGAACCTGCACTCGGGAAAGCGGGAACAGCTGTAAAAGAGCTTTCCCATGCGTGACGCCCTCTCCGCTATCTCCCCCTCCCGGCACTCCGGGCACGTCACTCCGATCGCGTACGGCCGGCTGTTCCTGCACTCGGGATACCCCGAACAGGCGATGTACCGCGCCCCCTTCCATTTCCGGACCACCATGGGCTTGCCGCACTTGTCGCACGCGACTCCGGCATCTTCGTCGGGGAGCATCTCGATCTTCCCCTCGGCGGTTTCACGGAAATTCGCCGTGTTCCGGCATTCCGGATATTTCCGGCAGGCGAGGAACCTCCCCGCGCGGCCGAACCGGATCACCATCTCCCCGCCGCAGGCCGAGCACGGAATGCCGGTGGCGATAAGCTCGTCCTTCACCGTCGGCATCGAGAGCCTGGCCCGCTCCAGCTCCTCGGAAAACGGCTGGTAGAAATCGTTGAGGGCAAGTGAAAGGTCGCGCTCGCCTTCCTCTATCTGGTCCAGCTCTTCCTCCATCCTGGCGGTGAACGCCACGTCCATGACCCTGGGGAAGCTCTCCTCCAGGAGCCCGGTTACGATGCGTCCAAGCTCCGTCGGCTGGAATTTTCCCTCGTCGAGCCGTACGTAACCGCGGTCCTTGATGGTCTTGACTATGGCGGCGTACGTGGATGGCCGTCCGATCCCCTGCTCCTCCAGCTCCTTGATCAGCGAACTCTCCGAGAAGCGGGGAGGAGGCTGGGTGAAATGCTGCGCACCGATCATCTCGTTCAGCTCCAGACGCTCCCCTTCCGAAAGCGCGGGAAGCAGATTCCCGTCCCCCTTCTCCTCGCCGTCTCCGTTCTCGCCTTCCTTCCGGCCCTGCGCTTCTTCGCCGGCGGCGCCTGCCCCGCCCTGTCGCCCTTCTCCGTTGGACCCGTCCTGGTACACCTCGAGGTATCCCGGGAATTTGGGAACCGAGCCCGTGGCGCGGAAGAGGTAACCTTGCCGAGGACCGCCTGGAGGATCGCAGAGTATATCGATCGCCGTCTGCTCGAATTCCGCCGGAGTCATCTGGGAGGCCGTGAAACGGTTCCAGATCAGGGTGTAGAGCCGGTGCTGGTCACGGGACAGGATCGGCTTGAGCTTGTCCGGCGTGAGCTCCATGGACGTCGGGCGGACCGCCTCGTGAGCATCCTGCGAGGTTTTCCGGTTCTTGTACGTGTTGGGCGCCTCCGGAAGGTAGGCATCCCCGTGGACCGCGAGTATATAGCCTCTCACGGCTTCGAGCGCCTCGTCCGCCACGCGGACGGAGTCGGTACGCATGTAGGTGATGAGCCCGACCAGGCCGGCCCCCGGTATGTCGACGCCCTCGTACAGGGACTGTGCCACCATCATCGTCTTGTAAGGC
>DATBLU010000149.1:0-1987 GCA_036555205.1 Candidatus Deferrimicrobiaceae bacterium | reverse complement strand
CAGAGCTTCCTGGGGTTCGACCGCGCGGCTATCCATCTCCCGGACGCCGCCACAAGGGAGCTCCGGATGGAGGTGGCCGCCGGCTACACGGCGGAGGAGCGAGGCCGGGCGCGCTACGTGTGGGGCGAGGGAATCGTCGGGAAGACGATGAAATCCGGGGGTCCGATCGCGATCCCGGACGTCCGGAAGGAGCCTTCGTTCCTGGACAAGACGCGCGCGCACGGGAAAACGCAGGATGAAAGCCTTTCATATATCTCCGTCCCCTTGAAGATCGGGGCCGAAGTGCTGGGGGTGCTGACCGCGGAGCGGATCGGAAGGACCGGGACCCAGGCGCTGGAGGCGGACGCCCGCACCCTGATGGTCATCGGGTGCCTGATAGGCCAGGCGCTCAAGCTCCACGCGGCAATCGACCGGCTGCACGAGGAGTTCCAGCGGCAGCGGCAGGAATTCGAGAAGACGATACGCAAGACGTACCGGATCGAGAACATAGTAGGGCAGAGCAAGCGCATGCAGGAGGTCTTCGCTTCGGTGACAAGCGTCGCCCCTTCCCGCGCGACGGTGCTGCTGCGCGGGGAAAGCGGCACCGGCAAGGAGAGGATCGCGCGGGCGATCCACCTCGCGGGCTCGCGCGCCGATCAGCCCTTCGTTACGGTCAACTGCGCCGCGCTCCCCGAGACCCTGCTCGAGTCGGAGCTTTTCGGCCACAAGCGAGGGGCGTTCACCGGGGCCATCGAGGAAAGGAAAGGCAGGTTCGAGCAGGCCTCCGGCGGAACGATCTTCCTGGACGAGGTGGGCGACATACCGGTCCCCACGCAGGTAAAGCTGCTCCGCGTCCTGCAGGAGCGCAAATTCGAGCGGCTCGGCGAGAACAGGACCATCTCCGTGGACGTGCGGATCATCGCCGCCACGAATGCCGACCTGGAGAAGATGGTGGAAGACGGCCGCTTCCGGGAAGACCTGTTCTATCGACTTAACGTAATTCCGATATTCCTGCCCCCTTTAAGAGACCGCCGCGAGGATGTCATCCCCTTGACCGAGTATTTCCTGGACCGGTTCAACAAGGAGCACGGAAAAAACATATCTTTCTCGCCCGAGGTCCTCGACCTGCTGCTCGAGTACCGGTGGCCGGGGAACGTCCGGGAGCTCGAGAACCTCGTCGAGCGCGCCGTCGTAATGGCGAAGTCGCCCGTGGTCCACATACCCGACCTCCCCCGGCCGGTCCGGACGTTCTCGTCGCAGGAGTCGGACGCCCCGCTCTCCGCGCCCGGAGGGACGGCGGGGGCGCCGCCCGCAACGCCCCGCAAGGCCGCAGAGCCCGCGCCGAGGGCCGAGTACCTGCGTGCGATGGAGCGGGAAGAGCTTCGGCGCGCGCTGGAAGGTACCGGATGGGTAATAGCCCGCGCGGCGCGCGTACTCGGCTGGACCCCCCGCCAGGTCGCCTACAAAATGAAAAAGCACTCCCTTTCCTCCCCCTGGAAAACAAAAGCAGAGGGACGTTCTTAAACTTTTTAATCCTGCTACTTCCATAGTAGGAAAACCTTAAAATGTCCCTCCGTAATACACCAGCTCGGCCACATTTGTTGATAATGCTACAATAATGTCCTGAGTCGAATCGGGAGGGCCGGGCCCCCCGGGCCATCCCCGAACGCGATTTTCTCCAATCCAGTCAAGTGTTCACAGGCGAGGCGCAGCCCTGGATATGCGCATGGCACGTCTCCTGCTCTTTCCTGTCCCGTCAGCCATTTTCTCCACGAAGGAGGCAATGATGGGAATCACGTCTCGACTCCGCAGCATCAGCCGCGTGGCATTCGCGGCGGTTCTGATGTGCCTCGTCTCCGCCGGAACGGCGACGGCGACGCCGTCCACGCAGATCTGGATCCCGTCCACGGACATCCAGCCGTACAAGACGTTGCACTTCGGCTTCGACACGTACATCCGGGACGGGAAGGAAAATAACAGCGACTTGAACGTTCCCCCGGTCGTCGAC
>DATBLU010000148.1:0-2516 GCA_036555205.1 Candidatus Deferrimicrobiaceae bacterium | reverse complement strand
CAAGAGGGTTGGGAAGGACCGGGTAACCGTCGCCAACAGCCTGCGGCTCCTAAAGCTGCCGGCGCAGGTAAAGCAGGCCGTCGTCGACGGAAGGCTCTCGGCCGGCCACGCAAGGGCGCTTCTTTCCGCGCCCCATGAGAGGCTGACCTCCATTTTCGACGCCGCCCTGCGCAAGGAACTCTCCGTGCGCGAGGTGGAACGGCTGTGCCGGGAAGGGGGAAGAAGGAAGCCGGCGACGAAGCCTGCCCGCGTCGATCCTCATCTCAAGGACTTGGAGGAGAAGCTGTCCCGGAGGGGAGGGACGAAAGTCCGGATCCGCGGCACGCAGAAAAAAGGGATATTCGAGGTCGCCTATTTTTCCGAGGGGGAATTCGCCCGGCTCTACGAGGTTCTGTTCGGCGGCCGGTAGGGAAAAAAAATGATTGCATCGCGTTTTCCTTGTGCTATATTTCGCCGCATAAGAAACTCAAACTTGTATCCGGTAACGGATAAATCCCAGAAGGGAAAGGAGTGACAAGAAATGCGTAAGTACTGGGCACTGTTCCTCGGGCTGTTGCTCGCGGCGACGATCGGCCTCTCCGCCTGCGCGAAGA
Source organism: Candidatus Deferrimicrobiaceae bacterium (assembly GCA_036555205.1). Lineage (GTDB taxonomy): Bacteria > Desulfobacterota > Deferrimicrobia > Deferrimicrobiales > Deferrimicrobiaceae > FEB-35. Next base: position 1,923 of record DATBLU010000148.1, on the reverse strand, counting down.
AGGAGGAGCCGCCTCCTCCTCCGCCGGCACCGCCTGCGGCCGCTCCGGCCGATAACGCAGCCAAGGCTGCACCGGCCATGCCTGCCGAGGCGCCGAAGAAGTAACATCGCGGAAGTCTAGCCTTCCGCGCAGGAGCCTCCCCTGAAGGGGAGCGCGACCGGCATCGAAGAGGGCGCCCGGGGCAACCCGGGCGCCCTTTCCTTTGATTTTCAGCGCAAGCGGGATTTTGCGCATCCGCCATTAACCGCTTGACACGCCGTTCCTCAGCGTGATACCAATTTTCCGTTTCACTTTATTCCAGCCGACCGCTTGCCTGTTTGGGAACCCCGGGGGGAACGGGATTCATGGAACTCGTTGGCAAAATTTTCGAGACGCTCGGGATCAGCCAGCTCGCCCTTCTCCAGATGGTCCTCGTGGTGGCCCTGGTGTCGATTCTCTCGGTGACCATGGTCAGGCCGATCCTCTCCACTTTCCAGGAGCGCAGGAACCGCTCCGTCAAGCCGGTGGAGGAGTCAAAGGCGATCCTCGAGGAGGCGGAGGCCCTTACGGCGCGATATGAGGAGTCCCTGCGCAAGGCCGCCGTCGAGGCGCTGGCGGCCAAGCGGAAGAAGATGGAGGAGGCCGGCCGCCTCGAGCGCAAGCGCGTCGAGGCGGTGCTCGAGGAAAGCAACCGGCACGTTGAGGATATGAAGATCCGGATCGTCTCGGAAAAGAACGACGCCGCGAAGGAGCTGCGGGCCGATGTCTCGCGCCTCTCCGTCGAGATCGCCGGCAAGGTGCTGGGGAGGGCGGTGAAATGAGGCCGGCCGTCGTCCTGGCGTTCCTCGCCGCCGCTACCGCCGCCGCCGCGTCCGAAGGGGCAGCCGGGCACGGCGGAGGGATTCCCTGGGGGGACATCCTCAAGCAGGCGGTGAACTTCGCCATCCTGGCCGGGGCGCTCGTCTACTTCCTCAAAAAACCGATCTCGTCGTTCCTCAAGGACAGGAGCGAGCAGCTGCGCAAGTCGATCGAGGACGCCGCGCGCGCGCGGGAGGAAGCGGCGGCAAGGCTCTCCGCGATAGAGTCCAGGATGGGCAGGCTCCAGGACGAGATCGCGGGGATGAATATGAAAATGGGGGACGAGGCCGAGGTGGAAGCGCAGCGAATCCGCGCAACGGCGCAGGCGGAGATCGAGCGCGTGCGGATCCAGGCCCAGTTCGCCGCCGGCCAGGAAGTGAAGAAGGCCCGCGAGGAGCTGCGGAAAGAGGCCGCCGAACTGGCAACCGCCACCGCGGAGGAGATAGTGAAGAAGGCGATGACCCCCGAAGACCAGGAGAGGCTGGTGCGGGAGAACGTCGAGAAGATACGGGAGATCGTTCGGTGATCGGAAGCGCTCTCGCCAGGAGATACGCCCGCGCGCTGCTCGACATCGGGCAGGAGGAGCGGCAGGTCCGCAGGGTCCTCTCCGAGGTCGAGCGGTTCGTCCACCTTCTGGACGAGAATCCCGACCTGCGCGAGGTCCTCGAGGCCGCGCACGTCAACCGCGGCGACAAGCAGGCCGCGCTCGAGGGAACCGTCTCCCAGGCCGGCTTCCTCCCGGTAACGATGAACTTCCTTCGCCTTCTCGTCGACAAGCGCCGGATGAACATACTGCCCCAGGTCCTCCCCGAGCTTCGCCGCATGGTGGAGGAGCTCGAAGGGATCGAGCGTGTGGAGGTGATCGTCCCCGCGGCGCTGTCGGAGACGCAGAAGGGCTTCCTGAAGACCGTTCTGGAACGACAGACGGGCAAGCGGATCGAGCTTGAGGAGAAACACGATCCCGCGGTGCTGGGCGGGATGGTCGTGAAGATGGGCTCCACGGTGTACGACGGCAGCGTCCGCGCGCAGCTGTCCCGGATCCGGGAAAATCTAACGAAGGGGTGACCCAGGCGCCATGAGCATCCG
>DATBLU010000096.1:0-9875 GCA_036555205.1 Candidatus Deferrimicrobiaceae bacterium | reverse complement strand
TGTCGATCCCCTCCAGCATGCGCAGCCCGGCTATGAGCGATTCCTTCCATGCGTCATCAAGGCTGCAGGCGTGCACGTTCTCCCAGGGCAGGGATCCCTTTTCGATGCGCCGGCGGTAATCCGGGAGCGACGCCGGGTTTTCCGTGCGCACTCCCAGCGGGCCCTCGCCTTGCGGGAACAGCAGGCCGTGGGCGGACGGACCGAAACCCGCGTATTCCTCACGCTTCCAGTATTTGATGTTGTGCCGGCATTCCTCGCCGGGGCGCGCGAAGTTCGAGATCTCGTAATGGCGGTACCCGGCGAGGGAAAGGGACGCGCGCGCCGCCTCGTACATATCCGCGACATCGTCGTCCGGCGGCATCCTGAGCGTACCGCTCCGGATCGCCGCGTGAATCGGGGTGCCGGGCTCCGGGGCGAGAGCGTAGGCGGAGACATGCGCCGGGAGGAAGGTGACGGTTCGCTCCAGGTCGGCCTCCCATCCGGAAGCCTCCTGCCCCGGGACGCCGAAGATGAGGTCCATCCCTATCGAAGAGAAGCCCGCCCTGCGCGCGTCCCGATGCGCCCCCCGCACCTCCTCGACGCCGTGGACCCGGCCAAGCGTCAGAAGCGTCCTGGGAGTGAACGATTGAACGCCGATGCTCACCCGGTTGAATCCCGCAGACTTGAGCTCACGGAAGTCCTCGGCGGAAACCGTGCCCGGGTTTGCCTCGGTCGTCACCTCCGCATCCTTCGTTATGTAGAACCTCTTCCGCAGCGCGATGAGAAGCCCGCACAGCGCTTCCGCTCCGAGCGCCGTCGGCGTTCCTCCGCCGAAGAAGACGGTATCGGCGGGAGCGGCCGCCTCGCCGGGGAATTTACCGGCGAACAGGTCCATCTCCCTTACGAGCAGCGTGCAAAAATCCGCGATCGCTTCCCGGTCCCCCACGACCGAGTAGAAGTCGCAATACGCGCATTTCTTCACGCAGAAGGGTATGTGAACGTAGATCCCGCGCACACCCCTATTCTCCCGCAGCGTTGGGCGGACCACAATGGCATCGCAAGGCGCCCGGCCCCGGCTGCGCCATCCATTTTGAGCGTACGCCGCGGGTGTGACCTGCTGCGTCTCCGGCGGTTCAGTGCTCGTGAACGGCTGCGTTCCCTGATAACGCTTGATTCCTCGCGGAGGGGTTCGAATCCCTCCGGCAAACAAAGTCTCATGGAGGAAGCAAAGCGGATTCGGACCCCGAGCCCGCGCCGACGAACAGGAGGAAGAGCCCGACCTTGCGGAGGGCGAAAGCGGGCGAGGCGGCCGCAAAGACCGATGGCGAGATCGCCGAGGTTCAAGCGGTCCTCGCTCCATAAGCCGCGCACCCTCCCACCTCGGCAAGCTGCCAGCGCCATTCTAGGCGCTTTTTCCTCGCTATCCGCTCGGCGCTTGCCTCGGAGCTCGAACCCTCTGGTTTCAATATATCGGTTGGGTTCTCGCTCCTCCGCTGCGTCATCCCGCGCAGGCAGGGAACTTGCAAACGCCGCGATTGCGCGCACACACGGAAGTCGCGGATACGTGACCGAGAACTTGCCGATCGCGGCTTCCTTCCCGCAACAGGGAATACGGCGTAGCTGCCGCAGGAGGGGGGGCGAAGTGAGGTAAAGCGCAGGCGCGCGGGTTCTCCGCGCGCCGAGCCACGAACGGAGTCCCCCCTCCGAGGCAGCGCAGCCGGCAATCCCTGCGAGGGACCGGAGGCGCAGCGCCTTCCGTAAAGCGCGCCGTCCGCGGCCCTATTGACAGCGGCGGCCTCCTGCGGTATGTCTATCGGGTACTGAATGACCATTCAGTATTTCGCGCACCGACCGCATCTTCCCAGGAGGTGTGAATCGATGTTTCCGAAAATCCGCCGGGTGGCCGTGCTGGGTGCGGGCGTGATGGGCTCCGGGATCGCGGCGCACCTCGCCAATGCCGGGATATCGTGCCTCATGCTCGACATCGTCCCTTCCGGGCTCGCCGAGGAAGATAAGAAGAAGGGGCTGGGCGAAAAGAGCGCCGCCTTCCGCAACCGGTTCGCCGCCAAGGGGCTCGAGGGCATAAAGAAAAGCCGCCCCTCGCTGCTGTACTCCCAGAAGGACCTGGGCCTCATTTCGGTCGGGAACTTCGAGGACGACCTTCCGAAAGCCGCCGAATGCGAATGGATAATCGAGGTGGTCACCGAAAACCTGGAGATCAAGCGGGCCCTCTACGACAAGATCGAGAAGCTCTGGAGGCCCGGGACCGTCGTAACCTCGAACACCTCCGGCATCGCGATCTCGCAGATGATGGAAGGGCGCTCCAGGGAGTTCCGGCGCCATTTTCTCGTGACTCACTTCTTCAACCCGGTCCGGTACATGAAGCTCCTGGAACTGGTCGCCGGGGAGGATACGGACCTGGAAATCCTGCGCGGCATGGCCGAATTCGGAGAGCGCAGGCTGGGGAAAGGCATCGTCTACGGGAAGGACACGCCGAACTTCATCGGGAACCGGATCGGCGTCTTCGCGATGATGTACGCCATGCACGCCATGGTCGAGGACGGCCTGTCCATAGAGGAGGTCGACAAGATCCTGGGCCCCGCGATGGGCCGGCCCAAGTCCGCCGCCTACGGGACGGCCGACCTCGTCGGACTCGATACGCTGCTGCACGTCTCCGACAACGTTTATAAAAACCTGCCCCACGACCCTGCAAGGGAGTTGTTCCTCCCTCCGCCCTTCGTGAAGGAAATGGTCCAGCGCGGATGGATCGGCCGAAAGGCGAAGAGCGGCTTTTTCAAGATGGAGGGGAAGGGCGAGGCTAAAAAGATGCTGGTCCTGGACTACGCGACGATGGACTACCGGCCGACCTCCAAAGTCGTCTACCCGTCGCTCGAGGCGGCGAAAGGAGAGGAGGACGTCGCCGCGAGAATCCGCAAGGTCATCGCGGGCGACGACAAGGCCGCCGCGTATGCATGGAAGGTTCTCTCCGAAACCCTGCTGTATTCGGCGGAGCGGATACCCGAGATCTCCGACGACATCGTGAACATCGACAACGCGATCAAGTGGGGATTCAACTGGACCATGGGCCCCTTCGAGACTTGGGATGCCATCGGCCCGGCGGAGTCCGTAGGGCGAATGCGCAAGGAGGGGAAGGCGATCCCCGGAATCGTAGAGAAGATGCTTGCGGCGGGGAACGCATCCTTCTACCGGAGCCGCGACGGGGTGCGGGAGTTCCACGACTTCGCATCCGGAACATACAAGCCGGTCCCGGTATCTCCCGAAGTCATTTTCCTTCCTTCGCTCGCCGAGCGGAACCGCGTGGTCAGGCGCAATCCGGGCGCCACGCTCTACGACCTGGGCGACGGCGTGCTCTGCCTGGAATTCCACACGAAGATGAACGCGATAGACGGCGACATCGTGGCGATGATGAACGAGGGGACGGCGCTGGCGGAGAAGGAGTTCGCGGGCCTGGTGATCGCCAACCACGCCGAAAACTTCTGCGTCGGGGCGAACCTGTTGCTCGTCTTCATGGAGGCGCAGAACAGGAACTTCGACAACATAGAGAAGATGGTCCGCGAGTTCCAGAACGCGTGCATGCGGCTGCGCTGTTCGGAAAAGCCCGTTGTGGCGGCGCCGGCGGGCATGGCGCTCGGCGGCGGGGCTGAAATCTGCATGGGAGCCGACCGGATACGCGCCGCGGCCGAGACCTACATGGGGCTGGTGGAAGTGGGCGTGGGCCTGCTCCCGGCGGGCGGCGGCACGAAGGAGATGGCGATCCGGCACCTCGAGGGCATCCCGGACGGCGTCGCTTCGGATCCCCTCCCGTTCCTCCGGAAGGCGTTCGAGACGATAGGAATGGCGAAGGTTGCAACCTCGGCCAAGGAGGCGCGGGAACTCGGCTTCCTGCGGCCATGGGACAAGATCACGATCCAGCGCGATTTCCTTATCCAGGATGCGAAGAACACCGTCCTCGCGATGAACGTGGAAGGTTATGAGACGCCGCGGCCCCGCGCGGGCATCGCGCTGCCGGGCCGCTCGGAGTTCTCCTCCTTCGCCTACGGGCTTTACGCCATGAGGGTGGCGGGGCATATCAGCGAATACGACGAGCGGGTCGGGCGGAAGATAGCCTTCGTGCTGACCGGCGGCGATGTGCCGGCCGGCACAAAGCTGTCCGAGCAGGATCTCCTGGATCTTGAGCGGGAAGCGTTCCTGTCCCTGTGCGGAGAGGAAAAGACCCAGGCGCGCATCCAATATATGCTGATGAAGGGAAAGCCGCTTCGCAATTAGATGGAGGAAAACGCCGATGTCCAAAGTCTACGTAATCTCCGCCGTACGCACCCCGGTCGGCAGGGCCTACAAGGGAAGCCTCAAGGACACGCGACCCGACGACCTCGGGGCGGTTGCGATACGCGGGGCCGTCGATAGGGTCCCGAACCTGGACCCGGCGCAGGTGGACGACGTAATCTTCGGGTGCGCCATGCCCGAAGGGGAGCAGGGGATGAACGTGGCCCGTATATGCTCCCTTAAGGCGGGGCTGCCGGACTCCGTCCCTGCCATGACGGTCAACCGGTTCTGCTCCTCGGGCCTGCAGGCGATAGCCCTTGCGGCGGAGCGGATACTCGCGGGATTCGCCGATATCGTAGTTGCAGGCGGCACCGAGTCGATGACGATGGTGCCTATGGGAGGAAACAAGCCCTCCTTCAATCCCGAGATCATCGATACGCGCCCCGAAGTTTTCATGCCGATGGGGCTCACCGCCGAGCAGGTCGTCCGCATTTACAAGGTCACGCGCGAGGACCAGGACGAGTTCGCATACAGGAGCCATAAAAAGGCGCTTGCGGCGATCGCCGAGGGCAGGTTCAGGGAAGAAATCGTCCCGGTGAAGACGACCCTGTTCGCCGCCGGGAACGGAGGGAAGCCGGTCCCGCACGAGATCGTTTTCGAAGCGGACGAGGGCCCCCGCGCCGACACCACGCTGGAGGCGCTGGCGAAGCTGAAACCGGCCTTCGACCCCAAGGGAACGGTCACGGCCGGCAACTCCTCACAGATGAGCGACGGGGCGGCAGCCGCCGTCGTCGTGTCGGAAAAGGCGATGAAGGCATTGGGCGCGGAGCCGCTGGCGAGGTTCCTCGGGTTCGCGGCCGCCGGGGTGCCGCCCGAGATCATGGGGATCGGCCCTGTGAAGGCGGTGCCCAAGCTCCTTAAGAAGCTTCGGGTCAAGCAGACGAGGATCGACCTGTTCGAGCTGAACGAAGCCTTCGCCGCGCAATCGCTCCCGGTGATACGGGAGCTCTCCCTGGATCCCGACAAGGTGAACGTGAACGGCGGCGCGATCGCGCTCGGACACCCGCTGGGATGCACGGGGGCGAAGCTCGCCGCCACGCTGCTGCACGAGATGAAGAGGCGCAACGCTTCGCTGGGCGTGGTGACCATGTGCATCGGTGGCGGGATGGGAGCGGCGGGGCTGTTCGAACGCGCTTGAGAAGCGGGCCGGACGGGCTTCGCCGCCCGGGGGGGAACCCGGCGGCGAAACCTTCAGGCGAAGGGATAAGGAAGGAGATGATGCAGAAGGAAGGGGGGGCTCCCTCCTGCATACTGTATACACGATTGTAGGTTTCGCCGTAATGCCTGTCAAGCAAAATCCATTCATATGTATCGATATTTAAATCCAGGGAAAATGCCGGGGAGGGGGATTCGGAAAACGATTGACAGGCAAGCACATAGACTATAATATCCATAAAATCCATCGTCAATTGCCGCTTAATGCAGGCAATATCCGCGGAAGAGAAAGGAGTTTGTCATGTCTCAGTCTTACAGGCCGGAGACGATCGCCCTTCATGGCGGTCAGAAGCCGGATCCCGCAACTACCGCGAGGGCGGTGCCGATCTATCAGACGACTTCCTATGTTTTCCACGATACCGCGCACGCGGCGAGACTTTTCGGCCTGCAGGAGTTCGGCAACATATATACCCGGATCATGAATCCCACCACGGACGTCTTCGAGCAGCGGGTGGCGCAGCTCGAGGGCGGATCGGGAGCTGTGGCGGTCGGCTCCGGGCAGGCGGCGGAGACGCTGGCGCTGCTGAACATCGCCAGTGCGGGGGACGAGATCATATCTTCCGCATCGCTTTACGGCGGGACGTACAACCTGTTCCATTACACGTTTCCCAAGCTGGGCATCGAAGTGAAGTTCGTCGACCCCTCCGACCCGGGCAATTTCAGGAAGGCGATCACGAAGAAGACCAAGGCGATATTCGCGGAGACTGTCGGAAACCCGAAGCTCGACACGCTGGATCTTAAGGCGGTGGCCGACATCGCCCACGGCGCGCGGATTCCGGTGGTCGTCGACAACACGATGCCCACGCCGTACCTGCTGCGGCCCTTCGATCACGGGGCGGACGTCGTAATCCACTCGGCGACGAAGTTCATCGGCGGGCACGGAACGTCGATCGGCGGCGTCATCGTCGATTCGGGGAAGTTCGACTGGGGCAGCGGAAATTTCCCCGCGTACACCGAGCCGGATCCCTCGTACCACGGCCTCAAGTTCTGGGAGGTCTTCGGGAACTTCCCCGGCCTGGGCAATGTCGCATTCATCATCAAGCTGCGCGTACAGCTCCTGCGCGACCTTGGCCCGGCGCTTTCCCCGTTCAACTCGTTCCTGTTCCTCCAGGGGCTGGAGACACTGCACCTGCGGATGGAGCGTCACAGCACGAACGCCCAGAAGGTCGCCGAGTTCCTGGCGAAGCACCCGAACGTGACATGGGTAAACTACCCGGGCCTTGCCGACAATCCGAACCACGCGATGGCGAAGAAGTACCACTACCGCGGACTGTACGGCGCCATCCTGGGATTCGGCATCAAGGGAGGGATGGAGGCGGGAAAGAAGTTCATCGACAACCTGAAGCTCTTCTCGCTCCTGGCCAACATCGGCGACGCCAAGAGCCTGGTGATACATCCGGCTTCGACGACCCATCAGCAGCTGACTCCGGCGGAACGGCTGGAGACCGGAGTGACCGACGACTTCATACGCCTGTCGGTGGGTCTCGAAAGCATAGACGACATACTTGAGGACCTCGACCAGGCGCTGCGCAAGTCCTGATCTTTTAGACCCGCTGCAAGCCCGACCTGCGGGGCGCCTCAGGCGAGAGGCGCCCCGTTTTTTCCCCTTGTGATAGAATTTCATTCATGACGCGCGACGAAACGTTGCATCACGCCGGCCCGGCGGGATCGTCCCACAGCGAAAAGATGCTCTCCGCGATCCTTAACAGCCTGAGCGAGGCGGTGCTGACGGTCGATCGAGACCATCGCATCTCCTCGTTCAACCGCGCGGCGGAGCGCCTGTTCGCGATCGATTCGGGCGAGGCGCTGGGGAAGGACTGCAGGCAGATCCTGCGGGCGAGCTTCGGGCCCGCGCAGCACGACTGCCCGATGGGGGATCTCACGGAAGGGGGCAAGCCGCGAAGTGACGTGGACGGGACGCTGGTCCGGGCCGATGGACGCATGGTCCCGGTCAGCGCAAGCTGGGCGTTCTTCGAGGACGACTCCGGTGAAAGGCTGGGATTCGTCATCTCCTTCCGAAGCTTCGAAGAGATCGAGCGGCTCGCCGAAGAGCGGAAAGGGAAGTTCCATCTGCACGACATAGTAGGCAAGACCCCGCTCATCCGGCAGATATTCGACATGATCGACGTGGTCAAGGAAACCGATTCCACGGTGCTCGTCACGGGCGAAAGCGGGACAGGCAAGGGGCTTTTCGCCCGGGCCATCCACGACCTTTCGCCGCGGCGCGAAAAGCCGTTCGTCAAGGTAAACTGCGCCGCGCTTACGGAAACGCTCCTGGAGTCCGAGCTCTTCGGCCACGTCAGGGGGGCGTTCACCGGGGCGATCGCCGACAAGGTGGGCAGGTTCGAGGCGGCCGACGGCGGCACGATATTTCTCGACGAAATAGGGGAGATCTCTCCCGCCTTGCAGGTGAAGCTCCTTCGCGTTCTGCAGGACCGGGAGTTCGAGCGGGTGGGCAGCAGCAAGACCCAGCGGGTCGATGTCCGCGTGATAGCCGCCACCAACAGGGACCTCAAGACGGCCATGGCCGCGGGGCAGTTCCGCGGCGACCTGTTCTACCGGCTGAACGTCATCCCGATCTCCGTGCCCGCGTTACGGGACCGCAGGGAAGACATCCCGCTTCTCGTTGATCACGTCCTGAAAGGCCTTAAACGGCGCGGGATGGAGCGGGTCAAGGCCGTATCACCTGAGGCGATGCGCTGCCTCATGGAATACCCTTGGCCGGGGAACATCCGGGAGCTGGAAAACGTCCTGGAGCGCGGAATGGTTTGCGCCAAGGGCAGGGTTTTATCCGTTGAAGACCTGCCCGGCGAGCTTCGGGAGCACTGCCGCCAGCGGCGTGAATCGGCCCCTTCCATTACCTCCGGTGAAAGCAGCTCGGAAACATCACCGGCGGATACAGCCGGGGTAGGCGACGAAGCAGGGGAGCGGGGGGATCTTCTTCGTACGCTTGATGCCTGCCGGTGGAGCCGCAAGGATGCCGCCACCGCCTTGGGAATCGACCGCACTACCCTGTGGCGAAGGATGAAGCGCCTGGGGGTTGCCTGAACCACCCATCCCGCAACATATGGTTGCGCGATGGCATCATGCCCGAATCCGCCTCATAAAAATATCCCGTTCGGTAATTCCTACGACTAACGATATTTAACGCCCGTTCGCATAGTTGACATTTACATGGATGGCCAACAGGAAATTGGCACCGCTTATGCTATTCATGAATCTAAGATTGCCGATGTTGCATGGGCGATACAACGAGAACGGAGACGGCAGGAGGAAAGCTGCTATGAACGTGGAAAGATGGATTCGGGTGATCGCGGGAACGTTTGTTCTGACGAGCCTTGCCCTGGGGCATTACGTCAGCGGGTATTGGTTCCTGTTCACCGCCTTTGTCGGACTTAACCTTTTCCAGTCGGGCCTGACGAACTGGTGCCTGATGGAAGACATCCTGAAGAAGCTCGGCGTATCCGAACGATAAGGGAGGGGATCGATGCCGCTATACGAATACAAGTGCGGAGCGTGCTCGCGGGTCTTCGAAGCCTACACGCGGCTGTCGGACGAAGGGAAGAAATCCGTCTGTCCTACCTGCGGCGGCGCCGCGGAAAAGATCGGCATCTCCCTGTTCGGCACGGCCGGTTCCGGGAACAGGTCCGGGTCCGGAGGATCGACGTGCGGGGGAGGGTCCCGCCGCTCGCCGTTCAGCTGAGCGTAATCGGCGCCCGGCGGTCGCTGGGCAAAAACCTGACGGACCGTAAAGGAAGGACGAAGACATGTGGGGCGACTGGATACCTCTTGCGCTTATAGCCGTAGTGTTCGCCGTCTATATAATGGCCGGCGGGGGCGGTTGAGGAAAGTGCTGATGCAAGCCCCGGCCGGGCGCCGGGGAAGGGAGGAGGCGTACAAAATGTTCATAACGGTCAGGAGCGGTAAATCCCTCGGCAATGTCCGCCAGAAGTTCGAGGACACGGCGGCCGAGCGGAAATTCGGCGTGCAGGCCATCCATAATGTGACGGCGACGCTGCGTTCAAAGAGCCTGGCATTCGACCGCACTCTGTACATCTACGAGGTGTGCAATCCCGTGGCCGCGAAGAAGGTCCTGGATACCAATATCAAGATAGGAACGGCGCTTCCCTGCCGCGTAAGTATCTACGTGGACGGGAGTGAGGTGGTTCTCGAGACCATCAAACCAACGACGATGCTGAAGATGTTCGACGAGCCTTCGCTTTCGGGCATAGCCAAGGAAGTCGAGACGGCGATAGGGGAGATCATGCGCGAGGCGGCGAAGTAATCCCTGTTTTACTCTTCCTCCCGGCACGCTTACACCACCGGTTTTAATCAGA
>DATBLU010000072.1:0-3155 GCA_036555205.1 Candidatus Deferrimicrobiaceae bacterium | reverse complement strand
TGATCCGCGGGGAGAAGGGGACCGGGAAGACGACGGCCGTGCGTGCGTTCGCGGCGGTCCTTCCCCCGAAGCTGGTGGTTTCCGGCTGCCGGTTCGGGTGCCTTGCGGGTTCTTCTCCATGCGCCGAGTGCCTGTCCCGCGAACGTTCCGGGGAGTCACTTTCGCACGAGGATCGCCCGGTCGAGGTCATGGACCTTCCGCTGAACGCGTCGGAGGACCGGGTCGTCGGCAGCCTCGACCTTACGGCCGCTCTTCGCGAGGGGGAGAAGAAGTTCGAGATGGGGGTTCTCGGGAAGGCGAACGGGAACGTGCTGTACATCGACGAGGTGAATCTCCTGGACGACCACGTTGTGGACGTCTTGCTGGACGTCGCCATTTCCGGGGTGAACGTCGTGATGCGCGAGGGGGTGACCTACTCCCACCCGTCGCGGTTCCTTCTGGTTGGTACGATGAACCCCGAGGAGGGGGAGCTGCGTCCCCAGCTGCTGGACCGGTTCGGCCTGTGCGTCGAGGTCAGCGGCGAGAAGGACCTCCCGCTGCGCCGGCAGATCGTGGAGCGGGTGCTCGCCTTCGAGCGGGACGACGACGAGTTCAAGGCGCGGTGGGAGCGGGAAGACGCGGCGCTCAGGGAGCGATTGGTCGTCGCCAGGGGGCTTCTGGCCTCCATCGAGGTACCGGATCACCTCCTGGACGCCGTGGTCGAGGTGGTCGCGGACCTGGGCGTCGCCGGGCACCGCGGTGACATCACGATACTCAAGTGCGCGAAGGCGCTGGCGGCGGTGAAAGGGATCGCGATCCCGGACGAGGAATGCCTCTCGGACGCCTTCCGCCTTTCGCTTCCGCACCGGCTGAAAGATGACCCGTTCGACGAGGCGGCGTCCGGAAGGAAGCGCCTGGACGCGGTTTTATCCCGCTTCGGGGTGCAGAAGCCGGGCCGCGCCTGAACGCCTTTCCGCGGGAACGAAGATCAATAGTCGGAGAGCCTGAACCGGACGTCGTTGTCCCTCAGGAAGGAAACGATAAGCTCCGGGTGTATCGCAACGCCCAGGTTCAGCGAAAGGACCTCGTCGCCGGACCTGGCCTTCCCCGGAATCCTGGTCTTTACGCGGAACGAATGCATGTCCGTCCGGCTCTGGACCCCCCAGACGGTGCCGCGCGAGTCGAAGAGAGGCCCGCCGCTGTGCCCCGTTATCCCCGGCGAGGAAGTTTCGAGGAACTTGATCTCGTACCGCCCGTCGGAGGACCTGCCCGCGGACAACGTCCTGGTGTAGATTCCCTCCATCGGGAATCCGGCGGTGGGCAGGGAGCCGGCCGCGAGGCGGAATCCGCCGCCTGGCCCGTCGTAGGTGGCGTTTACGCGCTGGAACGGATAGCCGAGCTTGCACAGGGGAGTCCCCACGTCCAGGCATGCGGGGTTCTTGACCGTCGGGAACGGCCTGAACCTCTCGGGATCGAACGGCTCGAGCCTGCCGACTGCCAGGTCCGCCTCGGGAAGCAGCCGGACCTCCCTTAAGCGTACACCGTCGCTTCCCCACCAGAACGTGACGTCGGTTACCCATTTCGGATCCGTCTTAAGCCCTGAGATCCGCCGTTGCTTTTCCTTGTGCGTGAGCCGCGAGTCCTTCCGGATGCGCAGGATCTTCCCCGAATAGTCTGAAATCTCCCTGCAGCTCCGCTGGAGCGCCTCGTCCGCGGCGAGCAGGTGCGCCGCGGTCGCGATCCATCCCTGGTCGTTCAGGACGATAAAGGCGGCGCATCCGCATTCCGTGGTCCGGTCGAAGTACCGGCGGGCCGTGATTACGGGATAGGTGTAGCGGATGGCGAGCTTGCAGGCGTCGGCGAACATCGAAGGCACCGCCTGGCGCGTCGTGCGCTCCTGGTCGTGTCGGGCGGTTGGGAAGAAGGTTGCCGGACGGAGAACCCCACTATAAGCGGACGGGCGGGATTATGGCAAGTCCTTTGTTGCGCCCGGTTCGCCGCCTCATCGGGGGAGCGCCCCCGGTCGATCAATAGAGCTCATACTTGAGCAGCCGGCAGTCGATCGGTCCGTTCATGAGCGGGAACCTTCGGGATGCCTTCAGCCCGATGAAGCGCGTAGCGTGCGGATTCCCGGAAAGGACATAAGCCGTCCACCCCTTGCACCTTTTTTTAAACGCCTCACCCATATTCCGGTAGAAATCAGCGATCTCTTCGCCTTCCGCCGCCATGCGGACGCCATACGGCGGATTGCACAGGATGACCCCCGGCGGATTCCCAGGGGAAAATTCGCGCATGCCGCCGACCCGGAACGACAGCAGATCCCCGGTTCCGGCCTTTTTCGCGTTGAGGCCGGCCCCCCTGATCGCTTCCGCGGAGATGTCGCCTCCCTCGATCCGGCCGATCCCGCGCAGGCGGACGGATCCATTGGCCTCTTCGACCAGCGACGCCCACGTCGACGGCCGATAGTCGGAAAGATTCTGGAAACCGAACGAGGTCCGAAACGATCCCGGGGCGATGCGGGCGGCGATCAAGGCCGCCTCGATGAGGAGCGTTCCGGCTCCGCACGCCGGATCGGCAAGCGGGATATGCCCGTCCCATCCGGACAGAAGCACGATCCCCGCCGCCAGCGTCTCCCGAAGCGACGCTTCGGACGGCTCCGCCCGGTATCCGCGCCGGTTGAGGCTTTCACCCGACGTGTCCAGCGACAGGGTACAGGCGTCCCGCAGGATCCGCAGGTGGATCCTTACGTCGGGCGCGGAGGTATCGACGTCCGGACGCGCGCCGGCCTTCTCCCGGAAACGGTCGACTACGGCGTCCTTGGCCTTCTGCGCGGCGAAGCCGGAATGCGTCAATACAGAATCGCGCACCGCCGCCTCGACGGCGATCTTCCTGCGGACGGAGAACAGGTCGGGCCAGGGTACGGCCTTGACACCTTCGTAGAGCTCTTCCGGACCGGGAGCGGGGAATTCGGACAGCTTCATCAGGACCCGGTTGGCTGTCCGCAACCAGAGGTTCGCCCGGTAGCAAAGGCTGCGGTCCCCGGAGAACGAGACGCCGCCCGTGGATACGGCCGCGCGCTTTCCTCCCAGCGCGGCGATCTCCTCCGCCAGCACGCCTTCGAGCCCCTTGGAGGTCGTCGCGAAGTATGTGTACGCCGCCATGCGCCCATCATACCC
>DATBLU010000065.1:0-2954 GCA_036555205.1 Candidatus Deferrimicrobiaceae bacterium | reverse complement strand
CTTGCCCGAGATGTGCGCCAGCACCTTCATCTTGTTGTCCAGCTCGACCCGGAACATGGCGTTCGGAAGCGGTTCGATCACCGTTCCTTCCACTTCAATGGCTTCTTCCTTCGCCATCTGCTCCTTTGCTCCGCTCCCCCTGCTTTCAGGGGAGGCTCAATATTTTGCAGCCGTCTTCCGTAACCGCCACCATGTGCTCGAAGTGCGCCGACCGCTTCCGGTCCCGGGTGACGACGGTCCAGCCGTCATTCAGCACCTCTACCTCGTATCCCCCCTCGTTCACCATGGGCTCGATCGCCAGCACGATGCCGGGGGTGAGCACGGGTCCCGTCCGGCGCACGCCGAAATTGGGGACCTGGGGCTCCTCGTGGAGCGCGCGCCCGATGCCGTGCCCCACGAAATCGCGCACCACGGAGAATCCCGCGGATTCGGCGGCATCCTGCACGGCGGCCGAGATGTCGCCGATGCGGTTTCCCGGGCGTGAGGCGTCGACCGCCCTCGCCAGGCCTTCCTCGGTCGCCTTCATCAGCCTCGAGGACGATTCCGGAATATCGCCCACCGCGAAAGTCCTGGCGGCGTCCCCGTAGTAGCCGTCGAGTATTACTCCGAAATCGATGCTCACGATGTCGCCTTCCCGAAGGACCCTCTTCCTGGAAGGGATTCCGTGGACGACCTCCTCGTTGATGGAGGTGCACAGGTTCGCCGGGTATCCGAGGTATCCCTTGAAAGCCCCCTTGATCCCGCGCCGCCTCACGAACTCCTCCGCGACCTCCTCGAGATCGAACGTCGCGCTCCCCGGCCGTATCATCGATTTCACTTCTTCAAAGAACTGTCCTACCATGGCGCCCGCGCGCCTCATCGCCTCGATCTCCTGAGGCGACTTGATTATGATCATGGGCTACTGGAGGATCTTCGCGATGCTCGCGTAGATCGCGTCGATGTCTCCGGTCGCCCGCACCGCGCGGATCTTGCCGCTTCCCTTGTAGTACTGGAGCAGCGGCTCGGTCATCTTCTTGTAGTTCACGAGCCTCGCCAGGATCGTCTCTTCCTTGTCGTCGTCCCGCTGGATGAGCGCCGTCCCGCACTTGTCGCACTTCCCCGTCGCCTTGGGGGGATTGAACTTCACGTGGTACATGGCGCCGCATCCCGTGCAGGTCCTTCGGCCGCAAAGCCGCTCCATCAGTTCCTTCTCGTCCACCTCCAGGGAGAGCACCACGCGGATCTCCTTTTTGAGGTCCTTCGTCGCGCGGTCGAGCGCCTCGGCCTGCGGGATCGTGCGAGGAAAACCGTCGAGGATGAATCCTTTGCCGCAGTCCGGCGCCTGGAGGCGGTCCTTGACGATCCCTATGACCACCTCGTCGGGAACCAGGCCGCCCTTGTCCATGAACGACTTGGCCTGCCGCCCCATCTCCGTTCCGTTCTTGACGGCCTCGCGCAGCATGTCGCCCGTGGAAATCTGCGGGATCGAGAACTGCGCGGAGATCCTCTTCGCCTGTGTTCCCTTCCCGGCACCCGGAGGCCCCAGCAGGATGATTCCCAGCATCGTCGTCACGCCCTCCTCCCCTTGATTTGGCCCTTCTTGAGGAATCCCTCGTAATGCCGCGTGATGAGGTGGGATTCGATCTGCTGGATCGTGTCCATCGCCACCCCGACCACTATCAACAGCCCCGTTCCGCCGAAATAGAAAGGAACGTTGAACCGCGAGATGAGGATGCTCGGAAGCACGCAGATGACCGATACGTAGATGGCCCCGCCCAGCGTGATGCGGGTAAGGATCTTGTCGATATACTCGGCGGTCTTTTTCCCGGGGCGTATCCCGGGCACGAACCCGCCGTACTTCTTCATGTTGTCCGCGACGTCGACGGGATTGAACGTGACGGCGGTGTAGAAATAGCAGAAGAAGATGATGAAGGCGACGTATATGCTTTCGTAGGCGATGCTGCCGGGCGTCAGCGCCTGTGAAATCCTCTCGGTTACGGGGTGCTTGATGAAGCTCGCCAGGGTCGCCGGGAAAAGAAGTATCGACGACGCGAAAATCGGGGGGATGACGCCCGCGGTGTTAACCTTCAAGGGAAGGTGCGTGCTCTGGCCGCCGTAGACCCTGCGGCCGACTATCCTGCGCGCGTATTGCACCGGGATCCTTCGGTGGGCCCGCTCGAAGTAGATGATCAATCCGACCACGACCACCATCAGCGCCAGGATGAGAAGCCCTATGAAAAGGCTCATCTCGCCGGTGCGGACCAGCGTCACGGTACGGACGAGCCCGCTCGGGAACCGCGCGACTATGCCTGCGAAAATGATGAGGGATATTCCGTTCCCGATCCCCCGCTCGGTGATCTGCTCCCCGAGCCACATTATGAAGGCCGTCCCCGACGTCAGCGTGATGACCGTGAGGAGCCGGAAGCTCCATCCCGGGTTGTAGACCACCGAAGAGCCGCCGGTCCCGACGCTCTCAAGCCCTACCGCTATGCCCATACCCTGTATGACCGACAGCAGGATCGTTCCGTACCGGGTGTACTGCGTTATCTTGCGGCGCCCGAGCTCCCCCTCCTTAGACAGCTTCTCCAGCTGCGGTATGACGACCGTCAGCAGCTGCAGTATGATCGATGCGCTGATGTACGGCATGATCCCGAGGGTGAAGATGGAAAAGCGGCTGAGCGCCCCCCCGGAGAACATGTCGATCAGGCCGAAAAGGGTTCCCGACTGGCTCGCGAATATCGCCGACAGCGCCTGGTTGTCGATCCCGGGAGTGGGAATATAGACGCCTATCCGGTAAACGATAAGCAGGGCGCAGGTAACAAGGATCCGTTTCTTGAGCTCGGGGACCTTGGTTATGTTCTGGAAGCCGGTCAGCAAGGAGCGGTCACCTCCAGCGTTCCGCCGGCGGCGGCAACCTTCCCGGCGGCGGCCCGGCTCGCCTTGTCGACCTTGACCGTCAACGGGCGGTCCACGTC
>DATBLU010000056.1:0-5116 GCA_036555205.1 Candidatus Deferrimicrobiaceae bacterium | reverse complement strand
CTTCACGTGATCGTATCGGTGGCCCTGATTCTCATCATCCTTCTGCAGACGGGGAAGGGTACCGACATCGGCGCCGTGTTCGGCGGCGGGTCGTCCCAGACCCTGTTCGGATCGAGCGGTCCCACGAGTTTCCTGGGCAAGCTGACGGCCGGGGCGGCGATCGTGTTCATGCTGACATCGCTTTTCCTGGCCTATTTCGCCGGCGGGAGATCGTCGCCGACGCTCATGAAGGGCGGCGTGGCGGTCCCGTCGGCCCCGTCCCCCGCAGTTCCGCCGGGCGCTCCGCCGGGCATGCCACCTGGCCCGGGCGGCGCCATGCCGGCTCCCGCGGCTCCGCCTTCGCCGTCCCCGATACCGGGTCAGCCCGGCAGGTAGCCGTCACCGGTTCCGCCGGATTCCTCTTCGGCTGCGCACATGCGCGGACGCGGCTCCGACTGCGCACCGGCCTCTTAGGATCCATTCCCTCAAACGCCGGCTCGCTTCGCCTCCCTCCTGCGGCGGCTCTGCCTTACCCTCCCGATTCGTGCGCCTTCCCCTTAATGCGCGTACCACTGCGGGTGCGAGATCACTGTATCCGCGGGATGACGCAGCGGAGGCTTCATCGCAGCGGCCTGTGGAGCGAGGTGCGGATTGCGGCGAGCGGAACCGGCAGCGAGCGGGCGAAGGTCGCGAGCGTAGCTGCGAGGAAGTCCTCCGCGAGGAATCAAGCGAATACCAGGGGACGATTCCGCTCGCGGCGTAATGGCGCCGCAGCGGGATCCGGGCGGGCGTTTGCCGGTGTCGCATCGGGCGGGCCGCTAGGACTTGGTGGGGCGGTCGGTCGGTTCGGTGATCAGCGTCTTGATCTCCTCGACGAACTGGCTCAAGTCCTTGAACTGGCGGTACACGGAGGCGAACCGGACGTAGGCTACGTCGTCCAGCTTCAACAGCTCCCCCATCACGCGCCTGCCTATTTCCACGGACGAGATCTCCTTATCCCCGGAAGCCTGGAATTCGCTCTCAAGGGTGTCCACCACCTTCTCGATCGTGGCGTAGCTTATCGGGCGCTTCTCGCAAGCCTTCAAGATACCGCTTATGATCTTCTGGCGGTCGAACGGCTCCCGGCGCCCGTCCCGCTTGACGACCAGGGGGAGCTCCTCCTCGATCCGCTCGTAAGTGGTGAACCTGCCGCGGCAGGACAGGCATTCCCGCCGCCTCCGGATGACGTCGCCATCCTTGCCGGCGCGGGAGTCGACCACCTTGTTGTCGACATGGCCGCACCGCGGGCACTTCAAGGCGCGCGCTCCTCCAACCGGACGAGTTCCATGCCGACTTCCTTGAGCATCTCGCCGGTAAGCGCGTCCGCGTACCCCTCCAGGTAGACGATCCGCCGGACCCCGGCGTTGATCAGCATCTTCGCGCAGATGATGCATGGAAGGTTCGTGCAGTAGAGGACCGCGCCCCGTATCGAGACGCCGTGGAACGCGGCCTGGATTATCGCGTTCTGCTCGGCGTGAAGCCCGCGGCACAGCTCGTGCCGCTCGCCCGAAGGGACGTTGAGCCTCTCCCGCAGGCAGCCCGTCACCTCGCAATGCTCCACCCCGGAGGGGACGCCGTTGTACCCGGTGGCCAGCAGCCGGCGGTCCTTGACGAGAACGGCGCCCACGGCGCGCCGCAGGCAGGAGGAGCGCCGGGAGGCAAGCTTCGCCATGTCCATGAAGTAGGTGTCCCAGTCGGGACGGGTGCGCGCGGCGGTCTTCAACCGTCAGCTCCGGGCGTAAGCCGCCAACAGGCCGGGGTAGAGCGGGAACGCCTCGCAAATGTCGCGCACGGCCGCCGCGACCCGCTTCTCCACGCCGGGGTCGCCGGGGGCCGAGAGGATGTCGGCGATCAGGTTCCCGATCCGCTCCGTCTCCCGCTCTTTCATGCCGCGGGTGGTGATCGCCGGAGTGCCGGCCCGGATGCCGCTCGTGACGAAGGGGCTGCGCGTCTCGAACGGGACCGTGTTCTTGTTGACCGTGATCCCCACGCGGTCGAGCGCCTCCTGCGCATCCTTGCCGGTCAAGGGGGTATCCTTAAGGTTGACCAGGAACAGGTGGTTGTCCGTCCCTCCGGATACCAGCCTGTAGCCGCGGCGCGCGATCGCCCCCGCCATCGCCTTGGCGTTGCGGACGATCTGCTCCTGGTACTCCTTGAAACCGGGACTCATCGCCTCCTTGAGAGCCACCGCCTTGGCCGCGATCACGTGCATCAGCGGGCCGCCCTGGATGCCGGGGAAGATCGCCGAGTTGAGCTTCTTGGCCATCTCTTCCCGGCACATGATCATTCCCGCCCGGGGGCCCCGAAGGGTCTTGTGCGTGGTGGTGGTCACGAACTCGCAATACGGGACCGGGTTCGGGTGGATGCCCACGGCGACGAGCCCCGCCACGTGGGCGATGTCGGCCATCAGCATGGCGCCCGTCTCATCCGCTATCTCGCGGAAGGGGACGAAATCGATGGACCTCGGGTATGCGGACGCGCCGATGACGATCATCTTCGGCTTGTGCTTCATGGCCAGGTCGCGCACCTGGTCGAAGTCTATCGTCTCGGTGTCCTGCCGCACGCCGTACGAAACCACGTTGAACAGCTTCCCGGAGAAGTTGACGGGGCTGCCGTGCGTCAGGTGGCCGCCGTGGGAGAGGTTCATTCCCAGCATGGTGTCGCCCGGAGTCATGGCCGCCAGGTAGACCGCCATGTTCGCCTGCGAGCCCGAGTGCGGCTGGACGTTGACATGCTCGGCCCCGAATATCTTCTTCGCCCGTTCTATGGCCAGGCTCTCCGCCTGGTCGACGAACTCGCACCCGCCGTAATAGCGCTTGCCCGGGTACCCTTCCGCGTACTTGTTCGTCAGAATCGAACCCGTCGCCTCCAGCACCGCCTCGCTCACGAAGTTCTCCGACGGTATCAGCTCCAGGCCGAACGCCTGCCGCTCCGTCTCACGGCGTATCACCTCGTAAATCTCGGGATCTACGGTCTTGAGTGTGGACATTATCTCGCCGCTCCTTTTCTCACGTCTGCATGCCCAGGCGTTTCTCTATGCTTACGATCTTTTCCACCCGCCTGGCGTGCCTCCCCTCCTCGAACGCTTCCGAAAGGAAGATCCGGAGGCGCTCCACGGCGGCCTCGACCGGCATCGTCCGCGAGCCGAAGACCGCCACGTTGGCGTCGTTGTGCAGGCGGGCGTGACGCGCCGTGAAGTCGTCGTACAGGAGAGCGGCGCGCACGTTGGGGAACTTGTTCGCGGATATCGACATCCCGACGCCGGTCCCGCACACGAGCACGCCAAGCGCCGCATGGCCTCCGGAGACTCTCAGGGCGACCGCCTCCGCGTAATCGGGGTAGTCCACGGATTCGGGCGAATCGGGCCCCAGGTCCTCCACCGGGTATCCCCATTCCGCGAGGGCGTCCCGCAGGCGGCGCCGCATCTCGAGGCCCGCGTGGTCCGACGCGAGCGCAACGGTCCGCCCCGCCCCGTTCATGCGCCTATCCCGCGAACCTGCCGAAGAGCAGGCAGGAGTTCGTCCCCCCGAAGCCGAACGAATTCGAGAGGGCATAACGGATCGGCCGGTTCCGGGCGGTGTTGGGCACATAGTCCAGATCGCACTCCGGGTCGGGCGTCTCGTAGTTTATGGTCGGCGGGATATCCCCGTCGCGCACCGCCAGAACGGAAAACACGCTCTCGATTGCGCCGGCCGCTCCCAGGAGATGCCCCGTCATCGACTTCGTGGAACTGACCATCAGGCGGGAGGAGTGCTCCTTGAAAACGGTCTTGATCGCCATCGTTTCGTAAAGGTCGTTGTAGGGCGTCGAGGTTCCGTGCGCGTTTATGTACTCGACGTCCCCGGGGTCGACCCTCCCGTCCGCGAGCGCCGCCTGCATGCAGCGCACGGCTCCCTCCCCTCCGGGGGCCGGCGCCGTTACGTGGTAAGCATCCGCAGACGCGCCGTAGCCCAGCAGCTCCGCGTAGATCTTCGCTCCGCGCCGCTTCGCCGCCTCCAGCTCCTCCAGGATGATCATGGCGGCGCCTTCCCCCATGACGAACCCGTCGCGGTCCTTGTCGAAAGGCCTGGACGCCGCTGCCGGATCGCCGTTGCGGGTGGACAGCGCCTTCATTGCGCAGAAACCCCCGAGGCCCATCGGAGTTATGGTCGACTCCGTCCCCCCGGCGATCACCGCGTCGCAGGCGCCGCGCCGGATCGCCTCCAGCGCCTCTCCGATCGCGTGGCTGGATGCCGCGCACGCCGTGGTGGTCGTTATGTTGGGCCCCTTCGCCCCGTATTTCATGGCTATGTGGCCGGGCGCCAGGTTTGAGATCAGCATCGGGATGAAGAAGGGGCTTATCTTGCGCGCCCCGCCCTCCAGGTACGCCTTGTGGTAGTGCTCGAGCGTGCCCAGTCCCCCCAGGCCGCTGCCCACGAAAACACCCGTTCTGGGACCGGTCCTGTCGTCGAGGCTCAAACCCGCATCCGCCATGGCGAGGTGGGCCGCGGCCATGGCGATCTGGATGAACGGATCCATCCGCTTTATCTCTTTCCGGTCGACGAAGTCCTCGGGGTTGAACCCCTTGACCTCGGCGGCGATTCTCGTCGGGAATTCCGCCGTGTCGAACTTCGTGATATGCGAAACGCCGGACCGGCCGGCGAGTATCGCCTCCCAGGTCGGCGCCACGCCTATCCCGAGCGGCGTCACCGCCCCCATTCCTGTCACGACAACTCTACGCATCCGTCTAGCTTCCCGTCGCGGACCGCGTCCGCCGGTCCCTTTCCTCCGGCGGATCGAGCGGATCCATCGTTATTTCGCGTGGGCCTTTATGTACTCCACGACGTCGTTCACGGTCTTGATCTTCTCGGCTTCCTCGTCCGGGATCTCGATCCCGAACTCCTCCTCCATCTTCATCACCAGCTCGACGATGTCGAGCGAATCCGCGCCCAGGTCGTCGATGAACGACGCGCTCGTCGTGATCTCGCCCTCGTCCTTGCCCAGCTGCTCCGCCACGATCTCCTTCACTTTTTTCTCGACCGACATCTGCGGTCCTCCCTTCCTTTTAATATATTCTCACATGTACAGTCCGCCGTTGATCCCGATCACCTGCCCGGTG
>DATBLU010000040.1:0-4085 GCA_036555205.1 Candidatus Deferrimicrobiaceae bacterium | reverse complement strand
GCGATACCCCTGTAGAATGCTCGGTTTTCGGTTGATTTCCGCGCGGGCCGAAGGCTAAATAGAATGGACGCGGAACTCGGTTCTCGAGAACGGGAGAAGGATGGGGGAACTGCTGCGGCGGATGCTCGAAGAATGCGAGGGGCGGTTCGTTTCGGGCCAGGAGATCGGAAGGCGGCTGGGAACGTCCCGCGCCGCCGTCTGGAAGCAGGTCCAGGCCTTAAGACGACGAGGCTTCGGCATTGAAGGGGCCCGGGGGGCCGGCTACCGGCTTCTCGGGCTACCCGACCTGATCGAGGAAAAGGAACTTTTTTCGCGGTTGTCCCGCCCCGATTTCTGGAAAGCGCTGGTTTTCTTCCCCGTAACAGACAGCACCAACAGCCGTGCGGCGGAGCTTGCCGGCAAGGGCGCCGCCCATGCCACCGTAGTGTGCGCGGATGCGCAGACTTCCGGCCGCGGGCGGCTGGGACGGAAGTGGGAGTCTCCCCCCGGCGTAAACCTTTACCTGTCGCTTCTCCTGCGCCCTCCGCTCGATCCGGCGAAGGCCCCTCAGCTAACGCTCGTCGCGGCCATCGCGCTTGCCGCCGCGATCGAGGACGTCTCCGGCCTGCGGGCATCGCTCAAGTGGCCGAACGACCTTTTCCTTTCCGGGCGGAAAGCCGCGGGAATCCTGGCGGAGATGGCGGCCGACCCCGACTGTCTGCGCCACGTGGTGATCGGAGTGGGGCTTAACGTGAACGCGGAATCGTCCGGCTTCCCCGCGGAGCTGCGGGAAAAGGCGACCTCGTTGAAAATTTCGGCGGGCAGGCCTTTCCGGCGGGTGGACGTGCTTGCCCGGTTTTTGGACTCGTTCGCGGAATGCTACGGGGCGTTCATGTCCGGCGGATTCAAGGCGCTCCTCCCCGAATGGAACAGGCGGGACGCACTCCTGGGCAAGCGGGTGCTTCTGCGGCACGGCCTGGAAGAAGACCGCGGAAGGGCGCTCGGGGTGGACGATTCCGGCCGGCTCCTTTTCCGCCGCGAGGGGGCGCATCGCACCGTGAAGGTCGCCAGCGGGGAAATCCTCGAGTTCGAGAGGTGACGGCGGTTGCTTCTCGTAATTGACGTCGGAAATACCCACACGGTCCTGGGGATCTACGATGGCGAGAAGCTCGTCCACCACTGGCGCGTGTGGACCGACAGGGAAAAGACCAGCGACGAGTACGGGATCCTTATCCGGAACCTGTACGACGGCAGCCACTTCTCATCCCGCGAGATCAATGCGATCGCCGTCGCCTCGGTCGTTCCGCCGCTCACCCCGACGATTGTCGACCTCTGCCAGCGCTACTTCGGCATCGCCCCGCTGGTGGTAGGTCCAGGCGTCAAGACAGGCATATCGATCAAGATGGACAACCCCAAGGAGGTCGGCGCCGACCGCATCGTCAACGCGGTGGCCGCCTTTTCAGGGCACAGGAAGGCCTGCATCGTCGTCGACTTCGGAACGGCGACCACGTTCGACTACATATCCGAGTCCGGCGACTACATGGGCGGGGTCATAGCCCCAGGGGCGAACATTTCCGCCGAGGCGCTCTTCCGCCAGGCGTCCAAGCTGCCGCGAGTCGAGATCGCGAAGCCGCCCACCGTCATCGGCAAGAATACGGTCGCCGCGATGCAGTCGGGCATCTTCTACGGCTACATCGCGCTGGTGGAGGGGATCATCGACCGCATGAAGAAGGAGATCCGCCTGGACCCGCTGGTTATCGCCACGGGGGGGCTGGCGCGCGCCATCGCATCGGAGTCTTCCAAAATACACGTAATTGATGAGAATTTGACTCTCGAGGGGCTGCGTATTATATACGAGAGGAACCTGGCGCCGGGGCCCTGAAGCGGGGAAGCCGGACGCCCACCAGGAGGGACGAGGCGTCGTGGACATCAATCAACTGAGAAACGTAGGAATCATCGCGCACGGGGGGGCGGGAAAGACCACGCTGGCCGAGGCGCTCCTTTTCAGCGCCAAGGCGACCGACCGGATGGGGCGCGTCGACGACGGGAGCTCCAATTTCGACTACGATCCGGAGGAAATCCGCAGGAAGATCACGATCAGCACATCCTTCCACCACTACTCATGGAACAAGGTGGAGGTGACCGTTACGGATACTCCCGGATACATCAACTTCGAGGCCGACACGCGCGCCTGCATGCGGGTGCTGGACGGGGCGGTGCTCGTAGTCAACGCGGTTTCGGGCGTCGAGGTGCAGACCGAGAAGATGTGGAAGTTCGCCGCCGATTCCGACGTTCCGGTGGTGGCCTTCATATCGAAGATGGACCGCGAGAGGGCGGATTTCGACAAGGCCCTGGAAGAGATCGCCGACATCCTGAAGGTCAATGCGGTCGCGGTGCAGCTGCCCATCGGCAGGGAGGCCGGGTTCAAGGGAGTGGTCGACCTTTTCCGGATGAAGGCGCTCGTTTACAAGGGCGATTCGGGGGAATTCGACCAGGCGGACATACCTTCCGATATGGCGGAAGCCGCGGGAAAGGCGCGGGAGAGGCTCGTCGAGGCGTCCGCGGAATCCGACGACGCCCTGATCGAGAAGTACCTGGAAGGCACCGAACTCTCCGAAGAAGAGATAAGGAAGGGGTTCACATCGGGAGTGCGGGCCAAGAAGTTCCTGCCGGTCCTCTGCGGGTCGGCGCTGCGCAACATCGCGATCCAGCCGCTGCTGGACATGATCAACTACGCGCTGCCGGACCCTTCCTACCGCAAGGAGGTCAAGGGGATCAACCCGAAGACCAAGGCCGAGCAGACCCGGGCCATTTCCGCGAAGGCCCCTTTTTCCGCGCAGGTGTTCAAGACGCTTGCCGACCCGTACGCGGGCAAGCTTTCCATCTTCAAGATCTTTTCAGGCACGCTGACCCCTGACATGGCGCCCCTCAACTCCAGCAAGGACGCCACCGAGAGGATAGGCCAGATCCTGAAGCTCGAGGGGAAGAAGCAGAAGCCGGTCGGCTCCGCGTCCGCCGGCGAGATCGTCGCGGTTGCGAAGTTCAAGGAAACCTCCACCGGCGACACCCTGTGCGATCCGAAGAGCCCGATCGTCTTTCCCGCTCCTCCCGTCGTGGAGCCGGTCATATCGTTCGCAATCAGGCCCAGGACCCGGAACGACGAGGACAAGCTGGGCACCTCCCTCGCCAGAATGATCGAGGAGGATCCCACCATCCGGTTCAGGAAGGAGGCGCAGACAAGGGAGTTCATCCTGGCCGGGATGGGGGAGACGCACCTGGAGGTGGTGGTCGAGAAGCTCAAGCGCCAGTACGGCGTGGAGGTGGAGCTGCGGACCCCGAAGATACCGTATCTGGAGACAATCAAGGGGAAGGCCGAAGCGCAGGGGAAGCACAAGAAGCAGACCGGCGGGCGCGGGCAGTACGGCGACTGCTGGATCAGGATCGAGCCGCTCCCACGCGGCAAGGGTTTCGAGTACGTGGACGCGATCGTAGGCGGGTCGATCCCGCGCCAGTACATCCCGGCGGTGGAGAAGGGCGTCGTGGAGCGGCTGTCCAAGGGGGTCATCGCCGGCTACCCCGTCGTGGACGTCCGCGTGACCGTATTCGACGGCTCATTTCACACGGTCGACTCCTCGGAGATGGCGTTCAAGATCGCCGGTTCGCTGGCGTTCAAGAAGGCCGCCCTCGACGCCAAGCCGATTCTCCTGGAACCGATAGTCGAGATGGAGGTCGTCGTGCCGGAGGAGAACGTCGGCGACATAATAGGCGACCTCAACGGGCGGCGGGGGCGCGTGCTCGGGGTGGACGCCCACGGGAAGAGCCAGATCGTCAAGGTACAGGTCCCGCTGGCGGAGGTCTTGCGGTATTCCTCCGACCTGCGGTCGATCACCTCGGGGAGGGGCCAGTTCACCATGGCCGTCTCCCATTACGAGGAAATCCCCGCGGCGATCGCGGATAAAGTCATCGCCGAGTCGAAGAAGGAGCTGGGCGAGGAAGAAGAGGAGTAATGGAAGGCGAAACCCGGAAGATTAGGGTAAGCTTGACGGAAGACCAGCCGGTCGACGAGGCCGTCCGGGGATCCATGCAGAACGCGGTCCTGAAAATGC
>DATBLU010000352.1:0-3799 GCA_036555205.1 Candidatus Deferrimicrobiaceae bacterium | reverse complement strand
ACTGACTGCGGGTCAAGGTATCCGTCTCGGCCAAGCGTGAGTATAGGCCCTCGTCAATCGGCGGGAGGCCTTCGGTTCCGTGACGCGGCTCACGGACGCCGCGCAGGCGTCGGCCAAGACGTACCGGTACGACGCCTTCGGTCGGACGACGACGGAGACGGGCAGCGTCCCGAATCCCTTCCAGTACACCGGACGGGAGCGGGACGCCGGCGGCTCCCTGTACTACTACCGCGCGCGCCCATGATCCGGACACGGGGCGGTTCACGGGGAAGGATCCCGCCGGCATCTCCACAGGCGTGAGTCAGTACGCATATGCAGGCGACAACCGCTCAGGTTCGTCGACCCGACGGGGATGCGATTCACCGAGAATGACCCCTTTGTCGATGCGTACACATCGAATCACGGACGCACAAAGGCTCACTGCCCCGGGCACGACTACGGTGGAGATCAGTCTCGGTCCCCGGCCGGCATGGCGACTGCCAGTGCGCCCGGCTGCAGAAACGTCAATATGCTGTGTCTCTTTGCCGTTCTTATCTCTGTGGGCACGACTACGGGCTTCTGCGTCGCTTTCTTCGTGTGCGCCGCCGCCGCGATCGGGGCAGCACCAGCAACGCTTGGCCTTAGTCTCCTCGCGTTGATTGAGTGCTACCAGCTTGCGTTTGTCTGTTTCGCGTCTCTCGCGATAACGATCTTGATAGTAGCAAAGTGTCCGATTTGCACGGGGTGAGTCTTGTCGGGAATGAGTTCAATCCGCCACGGGGGAAGAGTTCCCCGCGCGCTCGTCAGGCTGGGGGTTGTTGCGGCGTCGGGACTCGTGCTGACCGTTGCGACCTCTGTTCTGTTGCTAATCCTCGATCTCCACATCACGCTGCTGGCGGCTGTGGGCACAGTCTTCGTCGTCGCGTCAGGAGGCGCTCTGAGCTTCCATTTGATAGCGCGGAACCTCACATCAGAGGATTTCGAGAGCATGGAGTCTCTTCGTGCGGGCGCAGCGGCTAGAGTTGCAAGGGCCGGAAGGAGCAGTTTGTTGCTGGGGCTCGCGTTGCTTGCTTCCGGGATCCTTCTCGTGACCCTCGGCATCCCTGCTTAGGACGGTCCTGATGATACTACTCTGTTCGCCCTTGTGTTGGTCTGGAACTACGACGCTCTTCGGCTCGCTATCATCGTTCTGTCCTTCTTGTTGCTGCCCGGTTTCGTGATCCTGCTAGCCGCGATCCGAGCACTGAAAAGGGGCGCGGGGTAGCAGCACCGATCTCCATCGACCGGTTCCAGGAACCCTACTCTCCGCAGCGCCCTCTTGCCCGACCTGGACGGATTTCGCACGGTATCGCTGGTCGTGTCCTGCGTCAGTACCGCGTTCGCTTCGATGAGACTGGGTCCAATCGCATCAACGACCCGCTCGCAATGGCCTTCTGGAAGGCGCGCTCGGCCGCAAGGACGCCAGGGCGCCCAAGACGATAGATTATTATGGGGGCGTCCCTAGCGCGGGCCGTGACGGATCTCCTCGGGGAACTTGCCGAAGCGGTCCAGGAGGCCGTGGGCCACCTCACGGGCGACCCGGGAGAGATTCTCGGACGCGGGGCGGACGGCGCCCCGAGCGCACGGATTGACCGCGTCGCGGAAGCCGCAATCCTACGAGGGCTCGAGAGCTCACGCGCCAAGTTCAACGTCCTGAGCGAAGAAGCGGGGTTTCTCGATCGCGGCGGCGACGCCACCTTGGTCATTGACCCCATCGATGGCACGCACAATGCCCTGCGGGGGATCCCCGCGTACTCCGTGTCCCTTGCCATCGGCCACGGGCGCCTCTCCGACATCGAGGAGGGGCTGATCCGCGACTTGGTCACGGGCCAGACGTTTCGTGCGGCCACGGGAAAGGGCGCCACCCTCGATGGGAAGGCCATCCGCGTGCGCCCGTTCGATGAAAGCGACAGCCTCTTCACGGTCTACCTGGGGACGAATGCGGACCCTCGGGCCGCCTCGGTCGCCTCGAAGGCGCGCCGGGTGCGCAACCTGGGGGCTGCCTCCTTGGACCTGTGCCTCGTCGCCCGGGGCGCCGCCGATGCCTACTACATGCACAGCGCCATCCGGGAGACGAAGCTGCGGGCGGTGGACATCGCCGCAGGCGTCCTCATCGTGCGGGAGGCAGGCGGTCGGGTCCTGGATCTCGAAGGGAAGGACCTGGACATGGAACTGACCACGGAGGCACGCGCCGATCTCGTCGCGGTGGCGGACGAGAGAGTCTGGGAGTTGATCCGGTGAGGTTCGGCATCACGGCGAATCCCCACATCCCATCGGCGGTGGAGACCGCAAAGCGGATCGTGAAGACCCTCGAACCGGCCCACGAGGTTTCCCTGGAGACCGAGGTGGCGCGGGAACTGGGGCGCAAGGGCACGCCGCTCGCCCACATGAAGGTGGACGTCATCCTTGCGATCGGAGGGGACGGCACGATCCTGAGAGCCCTCCAGCTTGCGGACGCAGAAATCCTCGGCGTGAATTCCGGATCCCTCGGGTTCCTCGCCGAGATCCGCGATACGGAGGTGGAGGACACCCTCGCCCGCGTGGCACGGAAGGAGTATGCGGTGGAGGAACGGCTGCGCCTCCGAGTGGACGTGGACGGCCAGCGGCTCTTCGACTGCCTCAACGAGGCCGTCGTCCACACGGCCCAGGTCGCGAAGATCCGACAGTTCGAGGTTTCCGTGGACGGGCAGCTCGTGGAACGAGTCCAGGCCGACGGCATCATTGTGGCCACCCCGACGGGGTCGACCTCCTACTCGATGTCCTCCGGCGGCCCCATCGTCGACCCCCGTGTGGACGGGATCATCGTCACGGCGATCGCGCCCTTCAAGCCCGCCTCGCGGCCCCACGTGTTTCCCGCGACGAGCCTCGTGCGGGTCAAGGTGTCAAAGTCGAAGGAGTGCCTCCTCGTGATGGACGGGCAGCACGAGAGTCATCTCAAAGGCACGGAGGACGTCGTCTTCACGGCTTCCGAGCGACGCGCGAGATTCATCCGCTTCCGCAACGACTTCTACCGCCGCATCGAGGACAAGCTGTCCCGCGTGTGAGGCCCCATGGTCCGGAAAGTGGAGGCGATCGCCCGCAAGACCCTCCGGATGATCCTCGAGGCGTCCCGGGACATCTACCCGCGGGAGTTCGGCGCCTTCCTCCGGGCGGAGGAGGGCGTCATCACGGAACTCGTCATGATCCCCGGGACCGTGAGCGGTCGACGCCATGCGATCTTCCAGACGTACATGCTCCCTTCGGGCTACTCCATTGTTGGCACGGTGCACTCCCATCCGAGCGGCGTGTGCGAGCCTTCCGACGAGGACCGCAGCCTGTTCAGCAACTTCGGTGGCATCCACATCATCGTGGGACACCCTTACACGGAGTCCACGTGGGCCGCCTGGACGAGCCGGGGCGAACGATACGAACTCAAGCTGGTGACGTGAGGCGGTCCCCCTCAAGGGCGGACCGGTACACGGCCTCGACTTGATCCGTGACTCGTTCGATGCTGAACGCCGACAGGACCTTCTCGCGGCCGCGCCGACCCATCTCTGCCCGCAGCTGCGGATCCGCGATGAGGCGTTGGACCTTCTCCGCAAGGTCCTGGGGGTTCACGGGTTCGGCAAGGAGCCCTTCCGAACCGTCCTCGATGACCTCCCGGACCCCAGGGATGTCCGCGACCACGACGGGCTTGCCCGTCGACATGGCCTCCAAGGCCACGATTCCAAAGGCTTCGAGGCGGGAGACGCTGGGGAGGACGAACACGTCGCATGCCGCGTAGAGCCTCGGGAGGTTCGCC
>DATBLU010000349.1:0-2065 GCA_036555205.1 Candidatus Deferrimicrobiaceae bacterium | reverse complement strand
TCCAGCGGGAGGGGGTTCGCGATCTTGCAGAGCGGATCGGCCGGCATTTCGGGTTCGGGCAGGGGAATCGGGGGTACCTGGGGGACATTTTCTCAAGCCTTGAGCAGGCCGCGGCCGAGGGCGACCGCTTTGCGCAGGAATCCCTCGCGGCGATGCGATCGGCTTCGGCGCAGGCGGTGTGGGCCACCGAGTTCCTCATCGACACCTTCGCGAAAGAAGGACTCCACCAGGAGGACGAGGCAAGGGGCGTGGAGCTTAAGTTCGTGCAGGAGATGACCGCCGGCTTCTCCCACCTGGAAGGCGTCCTGGGCCTTGCGAAGGGCTTCGTATCGAGGGAGTTCAACAGCCGCCTGGACCGGATAGTTCTGTCCGATGCGAAAGGATTCCGGACGTCCATCCCGGCGACGACGGTTTCCACGGGCTGTTCGCTCGCGGAAGACGCGTCTTTCGCGTACGAGGGGAGCGAGTACGCGCTCCCCCGCGGAACCTACCACTGCGGGGAGAAAACCCGGACCTTGAATCCCGAGGGCGACGCCGCCCTGCCGGCGCGTTTTTTCATCGATCTTCGGAACTCCCAATGGTCGGACGAAAGGGTAAGCGACGAGCTCGGCGTGATCCGGTCGCTGATGGAAACGAAGATGGGCTGGCGGGTGGTCCGCCGCGCATGGCTCGCCAACCCCGAGAAGTTCGAGCTCGACATGGTCTATCCGTACCCCTGGAGCCGGCGGCCGTCGGTTTCGCTGGACTTGAGCAGCTTCCCGGTGATCAGGCGCTTCGAGGACGGAAGGATAAATCCCGCCCGGGCCATCTTCGACCGCCTGGAGTCGCAAGGCCTCCTGGACGAGCGCAGGGTGATCAACATCGGCGAGGACCAGAAGGACGGCAGGAACGTGGACGTGCGGACGTACAGCTACCGGCAGATACGCCGGGAGGCCCACCGCCTCGCGAACGTCCTGGTCGACATGGGAGTGGCGCCGGGCGACATGATCGTCATGTACATGTCCACGGACATCATCGGGCTGATCGCGCAGCTGGCGGCGACCCTTGCCGGGGCGACGTACCACTTCGTGTTCGGCGCCAAGGGGCCCGATATCTTCAGCGATACCGTCTACAACATGGGCGCCAAGGTGATCATCACCGAGGACGGCTACCGGGTGGGGGACCGGTCCCGGGAGCTTAAAAAAGATTCGGTCGACGTGGCCCTTTCCCGTTACCTTCCCAAGGCCATTTTCCAGGAGCGCCTCGTGGCGGCGCTCGCGGCGCTGCCGGAAGAGCTGGCGGAAGAAGGCCGGGGCATAGGCGAAGCCGTGACTGAACGGCTTGCGGGGAAGGTCACATACGACCGCGATTCCATGCGCGAATACCTGGAAGTCTTCCACGAGGCGACCATCAAGCGCGTCGTCCTCTCCTCGCTCGACGAGGCCGACGGGGAAGAGCTCAAGAAAGCCCTTCGCGTGCGGGACGAGTCGATCCGCCGGGCGAAGATGCGGGTAAAGGCGGCGGAGCGCGACGAACGGGTCTTCGCGCGGTACGCGCGCGTGCTGACGGCGGCATTGCGCGGAGTACCGGCGGAGGACGACACGGGCGACGCCGGAGGATCCTGGTGGGCCGACGACCGGGCCCTCGCGTCGGACCTGTGGGACCGTTGGGGGGAAGTCCTCGCGGCGGCGGGAGACGCGGTCGAGACCCGCCACCGCGACTGGCTGAAGAACCACGTGCGGCGGATCGTGCACGGGACTCCGAAGCCGACCCTGGAATCCCTTCTCCCGGACGACCAGCGGGGCAGCGTCTCGGATTTCCTCCTCCGCCACGCGCGGCGCAAGGGAGTCGGCGCGGGGCGTCTCGAAAGCATCGAGCGGCAGAGGCGGGTCATCGACCGGATCCTGGAGGCCTTCGAACCCCCCTGGGAGCGCGACGAGAAACTCATAGTCTACGATCGTCTCGCGAAGCTGGGCCTGATCTCGAAGGCGCCGTTGACGGAAGGCCGGGACATCCTCTGGGACGACGCGATCCGGCGGACGGAGGAGAAGCTCAAGGCCGGGGGCAAGGACATCGACGAGTTCGC
>DATBLU010000188.1:0-3395 GCA_036555205.1 Candidatus Deferrimicrobiaceae bacterium | reverse complement strand
GCCACCCTTCCCCCGCGGCTTTCGCTGCGGAGTCGCCCTCCTATTCGGTCTTGCTCCGGGTGGGGTTTGCCGTGCCGCGCAGGTTGCCCGGCGCGCGGTGAGCTCTTACCTCACCATTTCACCCTTACCCTCGTCCGCGGCAGCTTTCGCCGCCGCCTCGGAGGGCGGTATGTTTTCTGTGGCACTGTCCTCGGGGTCGCCCCCACCGGGTGTTACCCGGCACCCTGCCCTGCGGAGCCCGGACTTTCCTCCCGCCCCCGTAGAGGCAGCGCAAACTGCCTCGAAAGGGAGCCGGCGGCCGCCTGGCCTCCTCAGACTTTTTTGAAATGAGCGTCTATTGCGCGGTTGGCGAGGAGGTCGGCGTTGCCGTTTTCCTCCCGCCCCACATGCAGTATACGCGCCGAGGCGAACCTCCGCAACCGACGCACGGCGTCGAGGAAGAGGGGCTTCAGGAGCGGAGATTTCACCTTGTACTCGCCGTTAAGCTGCCGGACCAGCAGCTCGGAGTCCGACAGCACGGTGATGGAGGATGGATACAGCTTCTCGGCCTCCGCCAGCGCCAGGAGCAGCGCGCGGTATTCGGCGACGTTGTTGGTCGTCTCCCCGATATATGCGCACAGCTCGATGCGCTCGTCCGTGCCGTCGGCCTCGATCACCGCTCCGATCCCCGCCGGCCCGGGGTTTCCCCGGCTGGCGCCGTCGGTTCGCAGCGTGAGCGCCCTGCCCCTCATTTCCCGGAAGGCTCCCCTTCCGGCGCTTCGTAATACAGTATCCGGTTGCAGTTCGGGCAGGTGTGAATCCGGTCGTCGCGCTGCAGCAGGTTGAAGAGCTGGGGGGACAGGTTCATGTGGCACCCCGTGCACGACTGGTTTCTCGCGGGAACTATCGCAATCCCGTCGCGCCGGTCGAATATCATCTCGAACCGTCTCGCGAGGCTGGCGTCGATGCCCCTTGCAACCTCGGCCTTCCTGGCCGCAAGCAGCGCGATATCCTTGTCGAAGCCCGCCATCTTCGCCTCGACGTCCACCATCCGCTCGCGGTACCTGCCGCTGACCTCGTCGAGCTCGGCCTTGAACTCCGCCATGCGCTTTTCCGTCTCCTCGTAACGCGCAAGGATGGCGAGCAGTTCGTCCTCCCTGGCGGTGTTCGCCCGCTTCGTCCCCTCGATTTCCTTGAGCATCGCGTAGTATTCCTTGTTCGTCTTGATCGACATGAGCTTGGACTTGGCGCGCTCGACCTTCTCGCGCTCCTCCTCGATCTCGCGCTCCTTCTCGCGGCGGTCCTTCTTGAGCTGCTCGAATTCCTGCTGGGACGACAGGAACTTCGCCTCCCTCTCCTCGAAGAGGGCTTTCAGGTCCGCCACCTCGAGCGGGACCTTGCGCTTTTCCACCTCTACCGTCCGCACCTTGCCCATGATCTCCTGCATGCCGATCAGGATCTTAATCTGCTCCATCAAGACGGCTCCCCCCTCCTTGTCGTCCTCGGGCTGAATGCCCTCTGTGGCTCCTGTTCCATGAGCACGCGGATCGCGAGGCTCCCCCCGAACCTTCCCGCGAGCACCCGCCGGAACTCCGGCAGGATCCATTTCTCCGCCGATCCATGCCCGACGTCGGCGACCGGCATCCCGCCCGCGGCGGCCTCCAGGGCCTGGTGATATTTGACGTCGCCGGTCACGAAGAGGTCGGCTCCCGCCTCCCTGGCCGCGCCCATGAATTCGGATCCGCTTCCCGCCACGACCGCGATCCGCCGCACCGTTTTTCTCGACGGCCCCGAAACCTTGATCCATGCGGGGCGGATCTTCCGGCGGATCTCCTCCAGCACGGCGTCGAGCGGGGACCCGGACTCCCTGTCCCCCACGGCGCCTATGCCGCCCCCGAGCGCCCATCCGGCGAGCGGATATACGTCTATCGCCGGCTCCTCGTAAGGATGGGCGGCACGCACCGCCTTAAGGACCTGCGATAGAAGGCTGCGCGCAACGACTGCCTCCAATCGCAGCTCTTCGACCCTCTCCTCCATGCCCGGCCTCCCGGCGAACGGGCTTGCGGATTCCGCGGGAAGAAAAGTCCCCCATCCGGCCGTCCGGAACGAACAGCGGGAGTAGGCGCCTATCCTGCCGCCCCCCGCCTCAGACAGCGCGGCCATGACGCCGTCCGCGCGGTCCGGCGGGACGAACACGGCGACCTTGCAGGCGTCCGACGGCTGTCCGGGCACGAGGGGGCGGATTCCCCCGAGTCCGATCCTGCGCGCCACGGCCCAGGACACGCCGCGGGGGGCTACATCCGCGTTGGTGTGGGCGGAGATGACCGCTACCCCCATCCGCAGCAGCGAGTACGCCGCCGATGAATCGGGCTGGTCCGCGCGGACAGACTTGAGGGGGGTGAAGATCGCCGGGTGATGCGTGAGCAGCAGGTCGGCATTCATTCGCCCGCAGAGCGCCACCGCCGCCGGCGTGGCGTCGAGCGCGACCAGGACGGACCGGACCGGCGCCTCCGGATTCCCCGCGAGGATCCCCACGTTGTCCCAGTCGGCGCGGTGGGAGAAGGGGAAATGCTCGTCGAGCGCACTCCAGACGTCCCTGACCGTGACCCCGGGCCGGGAGCTCGCTCCCCTAGCCCGCATTTCCCGCTCGACAAACGAAAAATGCACCGGTCTGCGGTGCATCTCGCGGTGTCATCTCTTTTGGGTCTGCACGTTCCTGCAGCATGACGATAGCTGTGATGGTGGGCCCACCTGGCCTCGAACCAGGGACCGACCGGTTATGAGCCGGTGGCTCTGACCAACTGAGCTATGGGCCCCCAAACGCCTCTCTCTCGCGTATTTTTCCATTATTCCCGCCAAGCGGCGGCAATGTCAATTCCGGTCGGGCATGCGGCGAAATCATGCCCTATTCCAGGAACGTCCGCAGCCGCTTCGAGCGGCTGGGGTGGCGCAGCTTCCGCAGGGCCTTCGCCTCGATCTGCCGGATCCTCTCGCGCGTCACTTCGAAATCCTGGCCCACTTCCTCGAGCGTGTGGTCGGACTTCTCTCCGATCCCGAACCGCATCCTCAGGACCCGCTCCTCCCTGGGAGTGAGCGACCCGAGCACCTTGTTCACCTGTTCCGCGAGGTCGATGTTGATCACGGACTCCACCGGTGACGCGGTGTTCTTGTCCTCGATGAAATCCCCCAGGTGGCTGTCCTCCTCCTCGCCTATGGGCGTCTCCAGCGAGATCGGCTCCTTTGCGATCTTCAGAACCTTGCGGACCTTTTCCAGCGGGATGTCCATCCGCTCCGCGATCTCCTCGGGGGTCGGCTCGCGCCCCAGCTCCTGGACGAGGTATCGGGACGTGCGGATCAGCTTGTTGATCGTCTCGATCATGTGAACCGGGATCCGGATCGTGCGCGCCTGGTCCGCG
>DATBLU010000241.1:0-7733 GCA_036555205.1 Candidatus Deferrimicrobiaceae bacterium | reverse complement strand
CCCAGCAGGTTCCGCTTCGGGACCCTGCATTCGTCGAACGCCATGGAGACGGTGTGCGAGCCCGTGAGACCCATCTTGCGCTCGGCCTTGCCGATCGATAATCCGGCCGTCCCCGCTTCCACGAGAAATGCTCCGATCCTCCTGGGTTCCCTTTGCGTCAACGCCATGACTATCGTCACCCCGGCGTATGCGCCGTTCGTTATGAATATCTTGTTACCGGAGAGGACGAAAGCGTCGCCGTCCTCCACGGCGGTCGCTTTCAGACTTGCCGCATCCGACCCGGCCGACGGCTCCGTCAGGGCGTATGCGCCCAGCCCGTTTTCGTACGACGCAAGCTTCGGAAGGAACCTCCTTCGCTGGTCGTCATTCCCGAACCGCCAGATCGCCTCGCCCACCATGTTGGTGACCGCCATGCCGACCGCGGTGGAGGCGCATCCGCCCGCGACTTCCCGCAGGGCGATGTTGTAGGCGACGGCGCCCGCCTCCGACCCGCCGAAGGACGCCGGGTAGAGCATCCCGAGCATGCCGAGTTCGGCCAGCTGCCGCATGTTCTCTTCCGGGTAGCGGCTCTCCTCGTCCACCTGCGCGGCTTTGGGCGCGAACGACTTGCGCGCCAGCGACCTCGCCATGTCCTGCACCTGCTGCTGTTCGTCCGTAAGATCGAAGCGCATCGGATCAGTCCTTGAGCATAGCGGCGGCGATGATCATCCGCTGGATCTCCGAGGTCCCCTCGTAGATCTCGGTTATCTTGGCGTCCCTGAAGTGCCGCTCCGCCGGATATTCCTTTATGTACCCGTAGCCCCCGTGGATCTGTATCCCCTTGACGCCTGCCCTCATGGCTGCCTCGGAGGCGTACAGCTTGGCCATCGCGGATTCCTTGGAATGCCTTGCCTTGCGGTCCTTGAGCCACGCCGCCCTGTATGCCAGAAGCCTCGCGGCGTCGATTTCGGTGGCCATGTCCGCAAGCATCCACTGTATAGCCTGGAATTCCGAGATGGGCTGGCCGAACTGCTTTCGATCCTTGGCATATGCGAGCGCATCCTCCAGCGACGCCCGCCCGATCCCGATGGCCTGCGCGGCGATTCCGATCCTGCCGCCGTCAAGCGTGTTCATGGCGACCTTGAACCCGTCGCCTTCGTTCCCAAGGCGGTCCGCCGCGGCGATTTTGACGTCCTCCAGCACTATGGACGAAGTCGGGGAAGCCTTTATTCCCATTTTTTTCTCATGTTTACCGATGGATACGCCCGGCAACTTCATGTCAAGGATGAAGGTGGTGATCCCCTTGTGCCTTTTTTCCTTGTCGGTCATGGTGAAGAGGATGCAGATGTCCGCCTCGGGAGCGTTGGTTATGAAGTTCTTGGTGCCGTTTACGATGTAATGATCCCCTTTCCGCACCGCCGTCGTCTTCTGTGATCCCGCGTCCGATCCGGCGCCGGGCTCCGTAAGCCCGAAACATCCCAGCTTTTCGCCGGAAGCCAGGGGGACCAGGTATTTTTTCTTCTGCTCTTCCGTGCCGAACTTGAGGAGCGGGTCGCAGACCAGGGAATTGTTGACCGACATGATCACCGCCGTGGAGGCGCATGCCCTCGCTATCTCCTCCATCGCGATCGCGTAGCAGACGTTGTCCATCCCGGCGCCGCCGTACTCCTCCGGGACGGCCACTCCCATGAGGCCGAGCTCCGCCATCTTGCGGACGAGCTCCGCCGGGTAGCGCCCCGTCTCGTCCAGCTCCGCGGCCTTCGGCAGGACTTCCTTCTGCGCGAAGCTTCTCGCCATATCCTGGATCATCCGCTGCTCTTCGGTAAGGTCGAATACCATCTTTGCCGTCTCCCTGTCGGTGATTTGCCGCCCGGCCTTCCCTACCTTCCCGTGAACGACGGCTTCCGCTTCTCGAGGAACGCGGCCATTCCTTCCGCGCGATCGGCGGTGGAGAAGCCAACGGCGAAAGCGTTGGCCTCCAGCGCGCATGCGTTCGAAAGGTCCAGGTCCAGGCCGCGGTTCATCGCCATCTTGGCGGTGCGGACCGCGACCGGCCCCTTTGAAAGGATCTTCGCGGCAGTCCCGCGCGCGGCACTCATGAGTTCGGCCTGCGGCACGACCCGGTTGACGAGCCCGATCTCGTAGGCCCGCTGTGCGGTGATCATCTCCCCTGTAAGTACAATCTCCTTGGCGATGTTCCTCCCCACGAGCCGGGGGAGCCGCTGCGTGCCTCCGTATCCGGGAATTATGCCGAGGTTTACTTCCGGCTGGCCGAACCTGGCGGTATCCGAGGCGATCAGGATGTCGCACGCCATCGCCAGCTCGCATCCCCCTCCAAGCGCGAACCCGTTTATCGCTCCGATGACCGGCTGCGGCAGGCGCTCGATCCGCTCAAGGACGCCCTGCCCGAAGAGCGCGAACTCCAGCGCCTGGACCGCGTTGAAGTTCCGCATTTCGGAGATGTCGGCGCCGGCGACGAACGCCTTTTCTCCCGCACCGGTCAGCACCACGACGCCGACGTCTTCCCTTTCCGCCATTTCCGCGAATGCGGCCGAAAGCTCCCGCACCGTAGCCGGGTTCAGCGCGTTCAGCGACTTGGGGCGGTTGACGGTGACCGTCGCGATCCTTTCCGATACCGAGACGAGCAGGTTCACGTATTCCATATCCGGCTCCCTCACGCCTTGCGGTAGTCGTAGAAGCCACGCCCGGTCTTCTTTCCGAGGTAGCCGGCCTCTACGTGTTTTCTGAGAAGCGGGCAGGGCCTGTACTTGGGATCCCCCAGGCCATCCTGCATGACTTTCAGGACCTCGAGGCATGTGTCGAGCCCGATGAGGTCTGCGAGCGCCAGCGGCCCCATCGGGTGGTTCGCCCCCATCCTCATTATGGCGTCGATGTCCTCCGCCTTTCCCACCCCTTCCATCAGCGCAAAGGCGGCCTCGTTTATCATGGGCATGAGGATCCTGTTGGCGATGAACCCCGGGTAATCGTTCGC
This sequence comes from Candidatus Deferrimicrobiaceae bacterium, assembly GCA_036555205.1. Lineage (GTDB taxonomy): Bacteria > Desulfobacterota > Deferrimicrobia > Deferrimicrobiales > Deferrimicrobiaceae > FEB-35. The sequence continues at coordinate 4,762 of DATBLU010000241.1, read as the reverse complement.
GGAGACCGGCTCCTTGCCCAGGGCTTTTGCGAGGTCCATGGTGGCGTCGAACGTATCCTGCGACGTCTGCATCCCCCGGATGACCTCTACCAGTTTCATGAGCGGCACCGGGTTCATGAAGTGCATCCCGACGACCCTCTCCGGCCTGCGGGTGACCGACGCTATCCCGGTGATCGAAATCGAAGACGTGTTCGTGGCGAGGATCTTCCCCCCGGGCAGGATCCCGTCCAGTTTCCGGAACAGCGTGTGCTTCAATTCCTCCCGCTCGGTGGCGGCCTCGATCGCGAAGTCGCAGGCCGAAAAGCCGTCAAGATCCGTCGTCGTGACCAGGTTCGAAAGCATATTGTCCCGGTCCGCCGCGGAGATCTTCTCTTTCCGGACCAGGATATCCAGCCCCTTTTCGATGCCGGCGCGCCCCCTGGATATGAACGCTTCGGAAACATCGTTGAGCACAACCTTGAACCCGCCCATGAGCGAAACCTGTGCTATCCCGCCGCCCATCTGGCCCGCGCCCACTACCCCGATCGTGCGGATTTCCATGCCGGCCTCCACCTTTCGATTCATTCCCGTTCAAGCAGCATCGCGACAGCCTCGCCGCCGCCGATGCACAGCGATGCGATGCCCAGCTTCTCGCCCCGGTCCTCCATCGCGTAGAGAAGCGTCGCAAGGATCCGCGCGCCGGAAGCGCCGATCGGGTGTCCAAGCGACACCGCCCCGCCGTTCACGTTCACCCGTTCCTTGTCGAGCTTCAAGCCCCGGATCGCGGCGATGGCGACTCCTGAGAACGCCTCGTTGATCTCATAGAGGCCCACCTTGTCCTTATCGACGCCCGTCTTCTCCAGCAGCTTCCTTATCGCGTCGATCGGGGCGACGGTGAACCAAACCGGCTCGAGCGACGCCGTCGCGTAGCCGACAATCCTGGCCAGCGGGCGTATGCCGCGGCGCTTCGCGTTCTCCGCGGACATCACAACCACCGCAGCCGCGCCGTCGTTGATCGTCGAGGCGTTTCCAGCCGTGACGGTGCCGTCCTTCTGGAATACGGGTTTGAGAGAAGGCAGCTTGGAGACGTTTCCGCGCCCCGGCTCCTCGTCCACCTTGAAAATCAGCGGGTCGCCCTTCCTCTGCGGGATTGCGACGCCGACTATCTCCTTCTCGAATTTCCCGTCCCTGATGGCCGCGAGCGACCGGTTATACGAAGACGCCGCGAACTCGTCCTGGTCCTCCCTGGAGATGCGGTGTTCCCTGGCAAGCAGCTCCGCGCAATTGCCCATGTGTATGTCGTTGTATACGTCCCACAGGCCGTCGACGATCATGTGGTCGTAGATCGTGTCGTTTCCCAGGCGATATCCCGCGCGGGCCTTCTTCAGAAGGTAAGGCGCCTGGGTCATGGACTCCATGCCGCCGGCGACTATCACCTCGAACTCGCCGGTGGCGACCGCCTGTGCCGCCAGCATGACGGATTTGAGCCCCGAGCCGCACATCTTGTTGATGGTCATGGCGCCGGCGGAAACGGGGACGCCCGCGTATATTCCTGCCTGGCGGGCCGGGGCCTGCCCGGAGCCGGCCGGTAGGACGTTCCCCATAATGACCTGGTCCACGTCTTCCTTTCCGATCCCGCCGCGCGATATCGCTTCCGCGATGGCGATGGCGCCCAGCCTCGGCGCCGGGATGTCCGCGAGGGCCCCGTTCAGGCTCCCGATCGCCGTCCTGGCCGCTCCGGTGATGACTGCTTCGTTCATGGCGCTCTCCTTTGGCGACGTTTCGACGTCGTTCACGTTTCCTGCGGCAGCTTCCCGCGCAGCCTCGCCTGGTATTCCCGTATGTCTTTTTTAAGTGCGGTAAGCTGGTTGATGCGCTCGTCGATCTGGACCGCGCGCTGGTCGAGGAGGACGATAAGCTTCGGGATTATTTCACGATTGTTGCGCTGCTGCCGGTAGATCTTTTCCAGCTCGACCATCTCCGCGAGGGTGAGCCCGAGCATCTTCAGCCTGTTGATGAATTTAAGGCGGCGGACGTCGTCGTCCGTGTAGACGCGCTTGCCGTTCTCGATCCGCCGGACGCTGTGCAGCAGGCCGATCTCTTCGTAGTACCGGATCGTCCGCTGCGTGAGGCTTACCATCCGGCTCAACTCGCCGATAGAATAGGTGGATGAGCGCTCGGCAGACCCCATATTTACCACCTTACGTTAAGTGGCAATGATCGTATCGGACAGTCCTGTGCCGTGTCAATGATGAAATTACCGTTCAGCGGGTTATCTTCTTGAGAAGCGCCGCCGCCCGCTTCTTCTCCAGGCGCTGCTCGGGAATCGAATCCGCGAGCGCATCGTCCGGTATAAGGAGCGCCGTTTCCAGCTCCCTGCGGGCGAGTTCGTCATTGCCGTCCTTGTGGTAGGCTTCGGCGAGAAACACCCGGTTCCCCGCGTATGCCGGGTGCGAATCAACGGCCTTCCTGCCGTGCTCGATCGCCTTGGAGACGTTTCCTCCAAGAAGCCCCGGGAGCCGCGTATAGTATGCGCAGAAGAAGCGATCCGGACCACCGTGGAAGTATCCGGCCTGGATCGAGGCGGCTTTTTCGTTCAGTTTCTTGACGGTCCTGATGCCGAACAGGTTGGTGAACGTACCTTTGAGGCTGTTCTCCCTTGCCAGATTCGCCCCTTCGAAAAAATAGCCGCCCGGCCGGTCGGGCGCCGTCTCGGCGGCAGTTCTCCCGTATTCCCTTCCCTTCCCGTAGTGCGAAAGCGCCTCCTTCGGGTCTTTCTCCTCCAGGTTCTGCCCGATCCAGTAGTGCAGCCTCGACAGCCGGACCAGCGATTCGTACTCCCTGGGATTCTCCTTGAGCAGCGAGCCGTAGGCGGAAACCGCTTCCATCGCCTTCGACAAGTCTTCCCGCGCGGCCCAGGAGGCTTCTGCGTCGTCTCTCGGCCCTCCAGCCCGGCCGTTTGCCGCTGCCGTTAATGAAAACACGACGGACAGCGCGATCAATATCGCCTTCTTTTTCATCCCCCCTGCCCTCCGTTCCTTATGAACGACGCGATTTCTTCTTTCCATGAATTGGAAATTCCCCCGGCAAGATCCGCTGCCAGGCAATGGAACGGGAGGCCCAGCCTGCCCGACTCGGCTGCAAGCGTATCCGCATATTCCGCCGATTCGGAAACGCCCGTTTTCAAGTAAAGAAACCGGTCGGCCCCCGTTGCTCTGATCCTTTCCAGCAGGCGGGCGGCGCACCGCCTTTTCGCCTCCTCCAGCCCGAGAAGCCGGGCCCTCAGTCGCCTGGAAAACGCCAGCGCGGGATCTCCGCTTTCGTCCGCCCTCTGTTCATTGTATCGATGTCCCTCTTCAAGGTCATCCCCGACGAGCGCTCCGAATGCGCCGTCGATGGCCTGCATGACAGGCAAAGGCGCTGTCGCTCCTCCCAGGAATACCCTTGCCGCGATGCGCCTGGCCGGCTTCGGCGTACGTGAAAGCGCGGACCGGAGCAGCAATGAGTGGGCCTCCCTGGGCAGCGCCGCCGCGGAACGGACCAGCAGGAATACCTCCCGGGCGCTGAAATCGCCGGGACATGACGAAAGCCTTTCCTCCAGGCCGGAGAGCAGCATTCGATTTTCGTTGTATGAGGAGATCGACTTGGAAAGCGCGCCGTCGGATACCATCCTGCCCGAGACGTCGCCGGCCCATTCCCTGAGCATCTCGACCTGGTCGAGAGCCTCTTCCATCGAAGGGACCTTCATTCGCCTGGGCGTGAAGAGAATATGGAACTGCGGCTTCCCGTAAGCCGGATCGGCCTCGAAACAATCCGGATCCTGCGGCAGGCCGTGCACCTGGGAAAAAACCCAACCGTCGAGAACGCTCCAGGGATCGGAAGAGCCCCGGTATTCGTCCCCACGGACCGTGACGGGGAGAATCCCGGCGGCATGAAGGATCTCTTCGGGGACAAGCGGCGGGAAGCAGCCTACGGCCTTGCCGCCCGTCAGGGCTTTCCAGCGGGACACGGCGCCCGCGGGATCGGCGCAGGTCCTTCCGGCAAAACGGAGAGCATCCTCCGCCCCGCCCGCGCCCACGGCCGCTTACTTGCCCTGGTAAAGAACCGCCAGGATCAGCGCTTCCTTCTCTTCGGCCGAATGCACGTGGTGCGGAATCGTGGAATTGTAGTAGATGCAGTCCCCCTCGCCGAGGAGATCGGAATACTTGTCCAGGAAGATTTCAACCCTGCCCGACAGCACGTAGAGGAACTCCTCGCCCTCGTGGGAATTCCTCACGACGTTCCGGTCGATCAGCGGCTTCAGTCGAACGAGGAACGGCTCCATCTTCCTTCCGGCCTTACCTGCGCCCAGGGCCTCGTACGAATAAGCCGACTGCCCCCCGTCCTTAAGGCCCACCCGCGACACGGTCGTCCGGTCCTGTTTCCTTACGATCGAAAATTCCCGCTCCTCCTTCCCTATGAAGGAGGAGACGAACGTGTCCAGGGCATTCGCGATTTTCACGAGGGTCCCCAGCGGGGGCGAGGTCATGCGGTTCTCGATCTGCGAGAGCAGCGCCGCCGAGAAACCGGTCTTTTCCGCCAGCTGCTGGAGAGAGACGCCGCGCGATTCCCGGAACTTCCGGATGTGGTCCCCTACCTGGACTTCGGGATCCCCGGCTGCCGGCCCCCAGTCCCCCGACTCCTCGGCGATCTTTGAAAGCAGGTCGTCCAGCGATTCGTCACGGGTGATGTCGGGCAAATGATTCCCCCTCCTTCAGGGCGTTGACGTTGAGCGGTATGAACT